>JAIROD010000310.1 GCA_031257725.1 Planctomycetaceae bacterium
TTTACGATAGCGCCGATGAGTGTAACACGAATATCATAACGTCGGCGTCGGTTACGATATTTATCTTTCAGGATTCGGAATGTTTTAATTGTTCGGTTTACCCGTTCAATCGCGGCTCGTTCTCGGAATAATCGGCGATTGTAGGCTTTCTCCAATTCCAGTAACTTGCCGCCTTGGGGTTTCTTAATGGGGATTTTGCTGTTGGCATGTCAATGCTCGATTCCCTGATATACGCTATCCCCCTCCATCAAAATATCACGTCAGATACTTTCCCCAAGATCATCCTTGAATCACTGAAAATCGTGAACCTTTCCTTCCGCCTGAGCAAGACCAATGATGGTCAAGGTTACAAGAAAGATAATAAGTTGAGTTTTAATGGTATGCTGTTTTTTCTTGCCGCTGTACCAATTTTCTTGGTTTTTTGGGGGACATTCGACCGGATGTTCCGTCGCATCAATCGCAACCGCACGATACGGCGAATCAGAATTTTGAAGGACTTTTTTGTCCTCCAGACGGAACGTACCGTCCAAAAGGCGAGCGTTTTCAATCCAAACAATGGCGCGGTAAATATGGCTGACGAACCGTACCATTTCATAGGCAAGATGTCCCATCGTGCGGTATTCACGCTAATATTGGAGTGTCCAGAGAAGTTTGTTTTCAAGAGGAATACGTGGAACATCCCCAAAACTTGTGACGTTTGGCATCAGCAACTCGAAGAATCTCAAGTACTTTGTAAAAAGTGGACTTCGTAACTTCAAAAAGTTTTTTGAATTGGCGATTGCTTAAATGAAGTGCCCGGGGGTACTTCTGGGGAATGCATCGGAAAAAAAAATTAAAGAAACAAGAGAAGGGTACCTCTAATAATTGGTTTTATTGCTTTATTTTTTCTGTTTTTAATTTTTTAGAATTTTTTGTCTCATTTTTTTGTTTTCTCTTGCGTTATTTTTTAATTTTCCCAATTTTTATTCCCGATTGAGTGGGTATTGGGGTCTGCTCCGTTTCATTTTACCCCTTTAACACGCTTTAAGCTCACTAATCGACTCATATTGTAAACTAAATTCCGCATTCCAATTTGAAATTTGGCACGAATGATTCCAATCGTTCTCAATATCTCATTCCCCATCCGCATCTTTTGCGCTCCGAAAATATGTTCAATACGACATCGCACTTTTGATTTCAAATTGTTGCTTGCCTTCTGTTCGTCGGTCAAGGGATTGTTACGATAAGCCCGTTCAATAATCTGAGGATCGAAACCACGTCGTTGTAATTCTTTATCAATCTCCGCACTTTTGTAAGCGGAATCGGCAAAAACAGGCTGTTTATATTCCTTGTTCTGTTCATCTTTTTTCGCCTTATCCGGCAGCAAATCCAGAAACGGAGTGCTATCATGAACCGACGCATTGGTCACTTCATAATCCGTAATCATTTTCGTATCAACATCCGCCTCCACATGATTTTTGTAACCATAATGTTTTTCGTTGCCTTTTTTTGTATAGCGGGCGTCAAAATCAGTTTGAGATTCAACCGCCGGTTTATAAGTACGGGCTTCGGGTTTCTCGCCTTTTTTGATCTGGGCATACTCGTCTTGGTGAAAGTGTTGTTTCGGAACATCGACAAATGTCCCGTCCACCGCAATCCCGCTTTTAATCGTTACGCCATAGTTTCCAAGCTCCGAATAAAAACGGTCAAAAAGCAATTTGCCCAAACCCAATTTTGTGTAATATATCAGTGGAATTTTGCGGAGATTGAAGTTTATTTTTTACCACCCCTGCCCCTCCGAAGGAGGGGAATGATTCCCCTCCTTCGGAGGGGCTAGGGGGTGGTCATTCGGAGTAAACGACTGAATAGTTAAAAAAAAATATTTCACTGATATATTACTATTTTTTTGATATACTTATTAGAGTTTAAAATTCGGTTTTAATCTATTTTGACCAATCAGTAGTGGTAACATCCTCGTTGCTGAAAACAGTTTACGGCAACGAGGACATCGTTGTTACGTTATTTTTCCAAAAACCGCAAATTTCACTCAAAAAAAGATGGCTGAAAAAATAAATCTGAATGTATCTCAATATAGAGATGAATTGCGTAGTGTTATTGACGCTTCGCTTGATGAGGCAACACAATTTGACACGGATTGTCCGGTTCGGCTTTGCGAGGCAATTCGTTACAGTCTTCTTGCTCCGGGCAAGCGTCTTCGCCCCATATTGGTACTCATTGCATGTGAACTTTGCGGCGGTGATTGGCGACAGGCGATTCCGGCGGCGTGTGCTGTTGAAATGATTCATGCGTATTCGTTGATTCACGACGATTTACCGGCAATGGACGACGATGATTTACGGCGTGGTTTACCGACATGTCACAAAAAATTCGATGAACCGACGGCAATTCTTGCCGGTGATGCATTACTGGCATTGGCGTTTGAGATGATTGGTCATTTGTTGCCGGCGGAACTTGCGGGACGATGTTGTAAAGAGTTGGCGGTTGCGGCTGGTCCGTGTCAATTAGTTGGCGGTCAGATGGATGATGTTTATCGTACTGATTCTATTGAGTCCGGCAACATTCAAACGATTGAACGTATTCATCGCCGTAAAACCGGCGCATTAATTCGTACCTCACTTCGGTTGGGCTGTTTTATTGCCGGAGCGTCCGAAGAACAACACATTGCTCTGGACGAATTTGGAATTTATTTCGGTTTGGCGTTTCAGATTACGGACGATTTACTGGATGTTCTTGGTAACGAAAAAACGGTTGGTAAACGGCTTCGCAAAGATACGGAGAACGATAAATGGTCTTATCCGCGATTCCTTGGTATTGACGGAGCAAAGCGTGAAGTCCAACGAACACTGGAACTGGCAGAACATTCGCTTGAAGTTTTCCGAAACAACAATATCGCACGGGAAACGCTTTACAGTATGGTAAAACATCTTGCTGAACGAGAAAAATAATAAAATAGAGGATATCCAAAAGATCGATAACATAACGTCTATTTTTGTAACTACTCCATCGGTTGTTTTGTTTGATTTAAGAAGGGATTGCCTTCCTTCGAAATCAAACAAAACTACCTAGTTCCAGTTGATTTTATGTTTTTGAAGAAGTGTTACATATTTAATTGTACTAACTTCTTTAATAATAAGAAGTTATGGAATTTGAAAATATTTTTAAACAAAAACAAAAGAGATGATTTGACTCTTAAAATGCGATTTTTATTTTTGTACGTAACTGTCTATTTTACAATCAATCGGGCATCTCCAATAATTCAATCTTTTATTTTCTGCCCATTAATTAATAAATTAATAGTTAACGACGGGGTTTACCCCGTGTTTTAGGGTTAAGTTGAACAACGCGGGGCAAGCCCACGCCGTTAACTT
>JAIROD010000726.1 GCA_031257725.1 Planctomycetaceae bacterium
CCCAAAAAATTGAATCGACTCCACCACGGATTATTATTTGTGGTAGAAACACTGTTTTCCATTTATCAAGAATTTTTCCATTCTTACTTGAAATAATGTTGCCCAAAAGAGCATCTTCTTCAAGTAAATCTGAATAAATACAATTCAGAAAGTCTTCACGAAGATAGAAAGTCCATGGTTGTACAATTGTTCCCATAATGTATTTGGATGCAAACTCTTTATCATTAATTACAATTGGATCATATAAATGACTTTCATCAAAATGACCACATGAATGAAGCTTTACATTATTCTTTTGCCATTTGACATCAGTAAGCGATACGTCCGAAAGTGTGTACATCGTGTAAAAATCATTCATCGTATCACCACTTACGTGATTAAATAAATTGTAAAAAGACTATTGATTTATATGTAACAAACTAATGTTGATATATCAATCAAAACACATTAAATTTGCCCTACTATCAATGAACATTCAAACAATAAAAGTTGCGATATTTTTAAGAGAAAAATTCCTTCAGTCTTTGTGGTTAACCGGAAATTCCAGTGAATAATGACAACGATACTCAAGAAAAGATGTTACGGCGATGCTATGAAGTTTCAACCTGATTGTAGTATTTGTTCAATTTTTTGAATCATTTCGGTGATTCCGTGATGTTCGGCATGAATTGGGTGATTTTGGTCAACCCATTGGTCAACTTTTTTCTGAGCGGTGGCGACGGTGCTGTGCGAGCGGTCGCCGAAATACCTGCCGATCTCGGAGAGAGCAGACCGGGTGTATTTTCGGGCGAGCCACATCGCCAGCATTCGCGGCGCCGTAATCTGTTTTTCACGCCCTTTCGATTGAAGGGCTTGCTCTGAAAGTCCAAACGTTTCACAAACAACCTTTTCAATATCCTGCAACCGCACATCACGCCGCTGAATACGAATCAAATCACTCAACGTTTCTTCCGCAACTTCCAACGTTATCGGTTCATTTTTTGTCAGATAAACTGCATGGAGTCGATTCAACGCTCCGGACAATTGTCGGGCGTGAACTCCGAGCCGTGACGTGACCATTCGGCAAACATCCTGACCGATAGGCAATTGACGTTGTGCAACCATATTCTGAAAAATACGGAGCGATAATTCACGTTCCGGTAATTCAATACCGCAAACCATGCCGGATTCAATCCGGCAAATAATTTCGTTCCGCAAACCAACCAACTCTTTAGGCGGACGATGCCCCGTAAAAACCATCTGGACCCCCTGATTCCGAAGCGTATCAATTGTGTATAGAAATTCCGTCTGCGTTGCGTCTTTGCGGGACAGATATTGAATGTCATCGATCAGTAAAACGGAAATTCCAGAAAATTTATTGCGGAAACTCTGAATACCGCTTCGTGAAGAACCGGGTTGAATATTTTCCAGAAACGAGGAAATGAATTGTTCCGAAGTCATGTACAACGGCGGTTTACGATCACGTTGCAAACGGATTGCCGACCAGATTCCTTCTAAAAGATGTGTTTTACCAATACTGGTCGTTCCATAGATATAAATCGGATTGATCTGACCCGGATGATCAACCGCCAAGGCGGCCGCACGACATGCCAAACGATTTGATAAACCTTCAATAAAAGTCTGAAGTGTTGAGAAACGACGTGCCGCATTGTTGGGGCGTGAAACATGGTCGTTTGAGCGTGCGGGATTGGCCGTTTGAAACGGATTGTTTTGAAGCGGACAATGCGGACGCGGAATCGAAGGAACAACAACCGGTTTCAGCGGGGTTTTCGGATCGTTCACTTTGGTCTGTTCCGGCGAAACAACCTCAAAATCAACCGGAAATGTTTTACCGAATACCTTTGACAAAGCGTGTTCGATTTCCTGTTGAAAATTTGACCGTATCCAGTCGATGGCAAAACGGTTTTTGACATTAAAAATGATTCTGGTTTCTTCGCAACGGATGGACGATTCCTGACCGAACCAGAGATTAAAACGCGGTAAACCGAGTCGCTCCACCAGAACCTCATGCAATCGCAATGTTTCTTGGGTGCAATTCTTTTCGTGAACACGCACGGTGTTTTCGACGTACTCCGTTACTTGGGGCATAGTATATTAAAAAGGGCAATGAAATAACCAAAAGTAAAAAAAGAAAAACAATCCGGTTCAAAAACATCGTGTGAAAGCACTGGGAAAATTCTGTGAGAACTTCTCAAAAACTTTCCAGTCTGGTTCCCAAACCGCAAGCAAGATTGTATTCATTGCCGATTCGTTGTCAAACGCCCAAAGAACAACTTGGCAATTTTTCAGAGGGAATGATTGCTGTAAGAACCGCAATCTCCTGATATTCGGAATCTCTGTTCTGTTCGGAACTTTTTTTATTTTTTTTCAGAGATGATTTTGGGCAAAAGGGAAAACCTGTTGTTTCACAGTTTTACACTTATTGTCAAAAAATCCGATTCGTTCCTCGAAACAACGCAACTCTATAAATTATCGGGAGATACAATAAAAAGTAATCCGGTAAGGAATCATTATTTCCGGATAGTTCGGGAAAAAATCCGCGTAAAAAGAACTAAGTAACAAAAAAATATTTGCCGTACTCCTTAGTTCAAACAAGGTGAATGCACCGTTTTAACAATTTATGGACAATCATGTCAGGGACATTCACGGCAAATTCATCCGTCAATTCGTTTGGCTCAATGTCCCAATGATTTTGTACCGCCAAACCTTGATTCAACCGCAAATGAACAGGATTATTCGCCGGTAGTTGGTTAGTAACTGTCTATTTTATTTCCGCAATTAAAAATAATGAAATGATTATTTTTTACATAAATTCAGTAATGTTCCTCCGCCTTGAAAGGGCAATATAGGCTAGCCCGCCGCATCGCGGCGGGTTCAATTCCCCAAGCGATAAACGCCCTGTAAGGGCAAAATATCGTTAATAGTAATATATCAGCGGAATTTGCGAAAACGTATTGGATTGCTTTAACAAACCTTATTTTCACCTTATTTTCTTAACTAAACAACCTCAGTAGCATGAAAATAAACAACAACAAACC
>JAIROD010000606.1 GCA_031257725.1 Planctomycetaceae bacterium
TTTACCACCCCTGCCCCTCCGAAGGAGGGGAATGATTCCCCTCCTTCGGAGGGGCTAGGGGTGGTCATTCGGAGGAAACAACTGAATAGTTAAAAAAAAATATTTCACTGATATATTACATAAATTAATAGTTAACGACGGGGTTTACCCCGTGTTTTGGGGTGTAAGTCTAACAACGCGGGGCAAGCCCACGCCGTTAACTTTCGGTAAATTCTGAATTATTAGAGGTTCCCCGTAATTATTCAGTAGATTGGTGATTCGATGGTAGGCAACCGCTCGCCGAGCGGTTGCGTCGGCGATAGCCGACAATGCCCCTGTTTGTAGATGGAAATTAAAAACCAACCGCGTACAACTCGAATAACCAACCCAACCGTTGCGACCTTTCGGCGAAAGGCGGTCGCCTACTTCTTGAATCAAGCAAAACGACTAATATCATGCCGTTGATAGTATAATAGTGTATGACAATGACCGTATCGTTGCCCCTTTAAGATTATTTGTCCTTTGCGGATATTATGTTCACGGAATCACGAGAAAGACGAATATTTTTGACAATTCTCGTTAATTTTTCGTAATTTTCCTGTTTATATGCTAGAATAATAAACCGTTTTATCTTTATCCTTTACGCGTGCGAATGTTTTTTAAGTTGGATTGTTTATGGGCAAAGCAACAATTATCGGTTTAGCGCTTGGGTGGGCGTTGATGTTTATGGCGATTGCCCTCAGTGGTCTCGATAAACTGCGTATCTTTGTGGACTACCCGTCTATTCTCATTGTATTCGGCGGAGCAATTGCGTCGGTGATGGGAGCCTATCCGTTGTCGGCGTTTCTGCAATCAGCCAATTACATCAAAATCCCCTTCACCGCCAAAGAACAGGATGTTTTACAAACAATTCTGCAAATAGTTTCGCTGTCCGAAACCGCACGGCGTGAAGGTCTTCTGTCCCTCGAAAACCGAATGGAAGAAATTGACAACCCGTTTTTGGCAACCGGTTTGCGGATGGCAGTGGATGGAATTTCGCCGGAAGTGGTTGAGGGAATTATGAACACCGAAATTGATACGGTCAACGCCCGACATCTTTATGGTCAAGGTATTATTGCCAATTATGGTAAATATGCTCCGGCGTTTGGAATGATTGGGACATTGATTGGTTTGGTGTTAATGCTTGCCGACTTAGACCCGGATACTATTGGGACTGGTATGGCGGTTGCTCTGTTGACCACGCTTTATGGGGCAGTGGTCTCAAACCTGATGCTCTTGCCCTGGGCTGATAAACTCGGCGTTATCAACGCCAATGAAATTCAAACAATGGAAATCACCTTAAAAGGCGTGATCGCGATTCAATCCGGTGAAAACCCGCGCGTGATTAAACAAAAATTGCTCATGTACCTGCCGCCTAAAGATAGACCCGAAGAGGAAGAAAATGAATAATCGCGCTAATGATTCCATCGCAGTCAATATTCCGTTTTCTGTCTCGTAGAAACAACATATTGGTAGAAAGAATATTCCGTTTTCTGTCCCGTAGGGACAACATATTGGTAGAAAGAATATTCCGTTTTCTGTCCCGTAGGGACAACATATTGGTAGAAAGCTTGTCAATCCTTCGCCCTGAAAGGGCAACACAAGCCAGCCCGCCGCATCGCGGCGGGTAACGGCAAACGCGATCAACGCCCTGAAAGGGCAGTAGATTCATGGAGAGTTGAACATGGAGAGCTACTAAGGTTTTTTGTTAAATGGTTTAGTTTAGAAAATCAGGTTGGAAATAAGGTTAGGGGGGCAAGGGTAAAACCTTTCGCCGAAGGGGTTTCACCCACGCTTGCCTACCTTTTGATTATTGACCTGATGATAAATAACTAGGATCGCTACGGAACTATTACCAAATTTTTACCAACATTTTATCCCTAACGGGGCAAAAAAATTACTATGGCGCGTGAAAAACCGAAAGAGGCAGGGGTTCCTGAATGGGTATTGACCTATGGGGACATGATGTCGTTATTGCTTTGTTTTTTTATCATGCTTTACTCGATGAGTGTGATTGCGACGATCAAGTTTGAGGCGGTGGTGGAGTCTCTTCAGAAAAATCTGGGGTATATGGGTTCGAGCAAAACGCCCAGCAGATCAAACAAGCCCACCTCGCAACGTTCCACCACCAGCGAACGTTCCAACCGTTTAGCCGCACTCACCGGCGGACAACCCATTGTTTCCGCACAAGGAGAACATTCAAAAGTTCAAACCATTCGTATCAAGGAAGAACTGATTAAAGGAGGAATAATTCAGTTTGCTCTTGGGAGTGATGAATTGAGTGTTCAGGCAAAACAGGATATTGACGCGGTTTTGAGTACCCTCGTCGGTTCGCCGTTCAAAATTATGATCAAGGGACATGCGGCATCTTATGAATTGCAAGGACCTTATCAACAAGATATTGATTTATCGTATGCGCGGGCGATGAATGTCCGCAACTACCTGATTTCACGCGGACTCAAGGCAAAGTTTTTTCAAGTTACGGCGGCAGGTTCCCATGAACCGTTAAACCGTGCGGTGTTACCGCCGGGGATCGACCCTAAAGCGGTCAATTCCATTGTTGAGATTATTCTCCTGGACAAAACGGTTCGGAATTTGCAAGACAACTTAAATGATGATCGTGAAGAAAATGTTCCCATTCGGTAATGTTCCCGTCCGATAATATATTACAAACGGTATGATATTGGTTGTTTTGTTTGATTATTGGACTGATGATAAACAATAGGATTGCTACTGAATAGTTACAATCAACCTATAAAATTGATGACCTTATTCGAAGCCGAAGAGAAAGAAAACCGCCGACAGGCAGAACCGCTTGCGGTGAGGATGCGTCCGCAAACATTGGAGGAGTTTGTGGGTCAGGAACACTTTCTTGGCGAAGGCAAATTGTTACGGCGGCTTCTTCAGGCGGATCGTCTTGGTTCGGTTATTTTTCACGGTCCGCCGGGAACCGGAAAAACAACTCTTGCCTACATTCTTGCCCGTTCAAGCCGTAGTACCTTCCGACAACTGAGTGCGGTGTCCGACGGGGTGAAGCAACTCCGTGAAATTCTTGCCGAAGCCGAAGACCGCCTCTCTACCCGTCAACAGAAAACACTGTTATTCATTGACGAAATTCACCGTTTCAATAAAGCGCAACAAGATGTTTTGTTACCGGAGGTGGAAAACGGTGTGGTGATTCTTGTTGGTGCGACGACGGAGAATCCGTTTTTTACAATCAATAACGCTCTT
Source organism: Planctomycetaceae bacterium (assembly GCA_031257725.1). Lineage (GTDB taxonomy): Bacteria > Planctomycetota > Planctomycetia > Pirellulales > Thermoguttaceae > WRKP01. The sequence continues at coordinate 3,250 of JAIROD010000606.1, forward strand.
ATCAGCCGCAGCCGGATTTTCCAGTTTGAACCGTTGACTATTGAACAGATTAAAACACTGATTGTCCGTGCGGCAACTGATCGGGAACGCGGTTTAGGAAAATATCCGATTCATTTACACGAAAAGGCTCTTGATTTTCTTGCTGAAATTTGTGACGGAGATGCGCGGCGTGCTATTTCGGCGTTGGAAATTGGCGTTTTGTCCAGTGAGGAACGCCCCATCGAATTTACGCGGGAACTCGCTTCAGAATCGGTACAGAAAAAAACGATGGCGTATGACCGTGACGGCGATTCTCATTATGATACGATTAGTGCGTTGATAAAAAGTATTCGCGGAAGTGATCCTGATGCGGCAATTTATTGGCTTGCCAAAATGTTGGTTGGCGGTGAAGAGGTACGTTTTTTAGCGAGGCGGCTGGTCATTTTATCCAGCGAAGATGTCGGTAACGCCGACCCAACCGCATTGCCATTGGCAGTCGCCACCGCTCAGGCTTGTGAAATTATTGGGTTGCCGGAATGTCAGTTGAATTTAGCGCAAACGGTTATTTATCTGGCGTGCGCGCCCAAATCAAATTCTGCGACCGAAGCAATTTATGAAGCCAAACGTGATGTTCAGGAGGGGCGTTTAATTCCTGTTCCGCGTCATCTGCGCGATGCACACTACAAAGGTTCCGAAACATTGGGGCATGTCGGCTATCAGTACGCTCATGATTTTGAGCATGGAGTTGTTGCGCAGGAATATCTTGGTATTGACAAAGAATATTATCACCCAACACCGCGCGGTTTTGAAATGGAAATGGCAAAACGCCTCGAAGTCATCAAAACAATCCTCCGCCAATCAAATTTTGAAAATAAAAAATAACTATTCCGTTGCGATCTTATTATCTCATGTTACGCATTCGGCGACTCCCTATAACAACCGAACAACGCCTACGGCGTTAAATCAAACTAATGCGTAACATGAGTGAATAATCATAAAATGATTACTGTAATAATTGGACTCCCATCATATTTCTATCAACTTTATCACCGGTTGGTTTTTGGTAGGTCCAAACGAGTTTTTTATCCCGTGTTATTTCGAACATACCAACCCCTTTGCCTTCTTTGTTGTAAGCGGCGTAACAACCAATCAACAAGTTTCCGTTTTTTAGACGTTGAAAACCGGTCA
>JAIROD010000691.1 GCA_031257725.1 Planctomycetaceae bacterium
GCGCATCATGGCGGAAAGAATGGAAAATGGAAAATTTGATCATTGGTTCCTAATGTTTTTTTTGTCCTTAAAGTCCTTTTTTACAGGGATATTAAGAACAAAAAAGATATTAAGAACGAAAAGGACATTAGGGATGTAACTGTCTATTTTAATTTTTGGTAATATTGCAGAGAAGTTTTTTACATCCCAGCGGGATGTTTCCAACCTAGCCGTTGGTTTTGCGTTGTAACGATAGGGAATCAATGTTTTTATCTGAATAACGCCATACCAACGGAACAAAATGGTAAAAATGATAATAATCGTAATATATCAGTGGAATTTTTCGGAGATTGAAGTTTATTTTTTACCACCCCTGCCCCTCCGAAGGAGGTGAATCATTCCCCTCCTTCGGAGGGGCTAGGGGTGGTCATTCGGAGTAAACGACTGAATAGTTAAAAAAAAATATTTCACTGATATATTACTAATAATCCTGTTATTTTTCCGTGTGTACGGTGAGTACACCGCCCACACGGCTACATTGGAAATGGTCTTGCTGGACTAATAAAAATTAAAATAGACGGTTACATTAGGGATCAATGAAGGCATGATGAAAAATGTTGAGTGAAAATTCCACTGAATCATGACACAATTCCTTTATTTTGCGACTTCACGATTACTGAGAATCAGATAAGCGACAATGAAAAGGGGAATGGCGTAGGCTAAGGTCATGACACTGTGATTCAAAAGCCATCCTGCCGGAATGTTGAATCCGGCAACAACCGCCGTATCGTACACGGCATATTCGGAAAGCGGCGGAACGGCTTGACCAATCAACGTTAGGAACAGACCAAAAACTTTATCAGCCGCTTTGATAAACGAAGTGGAAAAACTGGTTGGTAAATCGACAACCATATTCTGTTGGATAATCAAGCGGTAAAATGATTCAAAGGGACCGCCGCCAAGAACTTTGTTCAACCCGATTTCAATCATAAACGCTTTGGAAAATCCGGCAATCATCATTCCGACAGTTGAAATCATGGCGACGGCTCCGCTTAGGAACGTGCTAAACAACACGCCGAATGAAATCACAACCAACATTTGCATCCAGATACCGAAATAACCTTTGATAAAATTTAATTCAACCGATCCGTCGTTTGCCCGAAGATACAAATCCGCTTGAGCAACTCCGATATATTGTTGGTTGTCGATACATTGCAGCCAGATTTCAAAACGTCCGTCGGCGACAATATCTTTATAAAAATCAAATTCACGATGTTCGGTGAATTGGGGATTATTTTTTTCTTTTCGGACAGTTTCGTCATCGGGAAAAGCGTAGGCGGAGCCTATTGGAGTTCTGCCGCGCCGTTGAATAATTTGCGGAGTTCCTTCAAAAGTCCATGGGATGGTCAACGCTTTGGTGATAAATTCTTCGGTGCTGAACGTCATCACTTCGAGCCGCAGTCCTGTTACCGGATTGCGCACGGCAAGACTTCCGGTAACACGTTTTTCAATATTGCCTTTGTGGGTTCGGAAAACGCCTAAGGTCATTTCAAGCGGTAATCCTTTCTGAAATTGATCTTTGGGAAACATTCCCTCGTGAATTCCGTCAAAAGCGAAAACGGCGGCTTCTTCGTAACTCCCTTCGGACAATTTGGTACTGCCTCCGATATAAGAGCGGTATTCCCATTCATGACCGACATTGATTCCCTTGTCGGTGTCTAAACCGTTTGCGCCGCGGAAACCGAGTTTGGCATAAACGGGAACACGGGCTTGCAACGTTCCTTGTGAGGCGTGAACGGTGTATCGGGTTTGGTCGCCGGATTTTTCTTGAGTGATTAAATGGGTATGACCGTTGACCATCCCGACGCTCACTGTTCCATCGGCAAGCACGGCTACCGGATGTTTATGTCCATTGGTAAGGCGTGTTTCACCGCGAAAGACAATCCGTTGAGGATCATCGGCGGTGGTTCCTGCTTCGAGGGAGACGAGAGTTAAATCTTCTTTTTCGGTAAGAAGATGCGTATGCTGTAAACCGTTGGTGACGAAAAGATAACTGGTTACCCCCATCAAGACAAGGATAACCGTGCCGATAAGTCCGATTCCGAGAACACGTCCAAACACGAGTTCACTACTGCGAACCGGTTTGGTAACAACAGAATAAATTGTTTTTGTTTTGAAATCGGTTGGGAGGCTGAAGGAACTTAAAAACAAGGAAAGGAGCAAAACGAGGATGGCGGTTGCGCCCATCACGAAGGACATATAAAGTTTTGCGGGGTCTTCGCTGTTGGGGTCGAGAAACCAGCCTGCAAACAACAAAAGAACCATAAAGAGTGCAAAAACAAACAAAACACGTCGTCGAATGGATTCTTTGATTGTTAATCGGGCGATAGCCCAGGTGCGTGCGAACGAGAGCGAGGTTAAGTTTCCAATTCCGCGTTCGACGGCGCGGTAAAACGGTGTTAAAAAACCGGCTATACCATACCGAATCACCGAAAATAACGCTCCAACAACAAGCGCAGTAACCAGTAAAACCGCAACCGCTTTGAGCCAATCAAGAGCGGCACCGGGAAGCCATTCAAAAAATGGTAAAATATTTTGTTCTAAAATCATGGACGTAATCAAAAAAACAGAATGTAAAAAACTGAATACAAATAAACGGCTTGTTATTTTACTTGGAACAACGAGACTATGCAAGAGATAGGGAGTTATCGTTGGCGAGTATTTATTAAATCCATGTTACGCATTGGGATATTTATTTTTTAGGAAAGATGGTTTGTAAATAAGGTAATAAGATAATTTATGAGGTTGCCTTGTTGCTGCTAAGGTTGTTTGTCTAATCGTTTTGTTAGGAAAATCAGGTTGGAGATAAGGTTATGAGGACAATTGCCATACGTTTTCGTTATTGCCGATGAAAAATGACCGGTTTTTTCCAAAATTCCACGAAAAAACCGGATTAAAAAAATTAGTTTCGGTAAAATAAAACCTCAGCCTCGAAAAAACGACCGTAATGTCTTTAGATTTTGCCGTAGATTCTTTAGACTTTGCCGTAGATTCTTTAGACTTTGCCGTAGATTCTTTAGACTTTGCCGTAAAGTCTTTAGACTTTGCCGTAAAGTCTTTAGACTTTGCCGTAAAGTCTTTAGACTTTACCGTAAAGTCTTTAGACTTTGCTGTAAAGTCTTTAGACTTTGCCGTAGATTCTTTAGATTTTACCGTAAAAGTCGTTACTGGGAGCGTTTGTTGTTTTGGGGCAACCCTGTTGCGGTCACCCGACCCAACACAATAAACACCCCCTATTAACTCAATAACTCTTAACAAGCCGCTATTAACTCTTTTCACTAAAATATCCCCCTTCTTGATTGAATTGGTTGGAAAGGATAGAATAATAAACTCATATTTTGAGATGTCGAAAATTAGGCGTTGGTGATTTGGAAGTTTCTTTGAGTCAGTGCTTGTTTTTTCGTATTGAACTTTTAACTGAACCATTCAACATTTTTTGGAAATTTCGGAGAAGGAGAATTTAATATGCCGTCACAGGAAGAAATATTCGAGGGCGTGAAAAAAGCATTGGTGGACGCTTTGGCAGTGGACGACGACGAAGTAACACCAAAATCAACATTGGTCGGCGATCTCGGTGCTGAATCCATCGATCTCTTAGATATCGTTTTCCGTTTAGAAAAAGCATTCGACATTAAAATCGAACGCGGTGAACTCGTCCCGGATGATATCGTCAATGATACCCAAGAACAATACGTCAAAGACGGAAAACTCACCGAATTAGGTCTTGCTGAAATCAAAAAACGTATGCCCTTCGCCGACCTGGCCTCATTCGAAACAAACCCAATGGTGCAGAATCTCACCACCATTCTGACGGTGCAGGATATGTGTTATATTGTCGAACAAAAACTAAACTCCGCCAATTAACGGTTAATTTTCTATGCACTGGTACTGGATTGACCGCATTACCGTCTTTGAAAGTCAGAAACGAGCCGAAGCCGTTAAGGCGGTAACGCTTGCAGAAGATCATTTGCATGACCATTTCAAATTCGCTCCCCTGATGCCCGGTTCACTCATTATCGAAGGAATCGCCCAAACTGCCGGATTGCTGCTTTACGAAGCCAAAGGATATAAAGAAAAAGTTGTTCTCGCTAAAATTCCCAAATTCACGTTTCACCAAATCAATGTTGTTCCCGGTGAAATTTTGACTTATAAAGTTTGTCTTGAAACATTTCGGGAAGATGGCGGTGTGGCGTCGGTGCAAGCCTATCGGAATGATGAACTCATGGCAGAAGGGGAATTGATGTTTGCTCACCTGGGACAAGCATTTTCCGATCAATCACTATTTGCCGACGGGGATATGCTTGATATGATGCGGCTTTTCCGTGTTTTCGAAGTCGGAGTTGCCGCCGACGGAACAAAATTATTAGACCCCAATTGTTCAAAATAAACCAAATGTCCAAAAACGTTCTGAGTAAATATTTGGATGGAAAATAGGGAAAACAAAATCGACGAAAAACAAGAACAATCCGAATCAACACGTCAAGGTAATATTTACGATGTTTTTGTCAAGAATATTTTCAGCCGTGTGTTGGTATTCGTTGATTTTTTGTTGAATTATGCGGATCCGGAATTTGTCGGTAAAATTGATTTAGACAAGATTTCTCCGGCACCAACCCATTACATCACTCCAAAAGGTAAAGAACAAATTTTAGACTTGGTTTTTTCTTGTTCGCTTAAAAATCGAATTGACGCCAAAGTCATGATCCTTTTTGAACATGCCGGAAATACCTTCGACGATATCCCAGTTCGCTTGCTTTGTTATGCCACCTCCATTTGGTGGCAGGAACGTAAAGACGGTAAAACAGTTT
>JAIROD010000711.1 GCA_031257725.1 Planctomycetaceae bacterium
CCGGATCGAAAGTTGACCTTAACTGTTGTTTCGGAACCGGAATTATCATATTCCGTTCAATATGAAGGCAAGGAAATTGTCGTTCCTTCGAAACTCGGTATCAAACTTAAAGACGAAGAACCATTTGCTTCTTTTAATTTTGTAACCGAATTTCTCGCCCATGATAACAAGTGGACGTATCCTTGGGGACGTCAGGTCAATTACGTTGACCATTATAATGAAATATTGATAACGTTAATTGAAAAGTCTGCGTCGAATCGGGTACTGAAACTTCAAGCCCGTGTTTACAATGATGGTCTTGCGTTTCGATATTTGATTGATGAACAAACCGTCAACAAAAAAGAATATCTTTTGGAGCAGGATTTAACGGAGTTCAATTTTTCCGGCAATCCCACTGCGTGGTTTACAACTTACGAAGGACCAAACGGTTACCAAGAGGAATATTTTCTCAAAAATCCGCTTCAGTCAATTGCGGCGAATAACGTTATGGGTTGTCCGGTTGTTGTTCAAATATCGCCGGAAGGTCCTTATGTTGCGCTTACTGAAGCCGATGTGAAGACGTGGGGCGGTTTGTTTTTCAAAACAGGAAATTCCGACGACAACATGACTCGTCTTAAAGCCGTTCTGTCACCACGTGTTGATGGTAATGGTCTTGCCAAATCTGTTGCGCCGGATGTTTCACCATGGAGAGTTTTCATTGTCGCTCCGAAAGCGATCAATCTTGTCGATCAAACAATCGTCATGAACGTCAGTACACCGGCAGAAAGTTACGATCCGTTTGCGTGGATCAAACCAGGTCGTTCCGCATGGGATTGGTGGAGCGATACGAACAAAAATATGAGTACCGATTCGATCAAAAAATATATCGACTTTGCCGCATCACAAGGTTGGGAATACTCGTGTATTGATGCGTGGTGGTATGCCAACCCCAATATTCTCAAAGGAAGTGATAAAGTGAATATGGAAGAAGTTGTTCAATACGCAAAAGACAAAAAGGTTCGGTTATTCCTTTGGCTGTACTGGGATACTATCATAACCGAGCATCAGATGGATGAAGCGTTTTCATTGTACGAAAAATGGGGAATTGCCGGCTTGAAAATTGATTTCATGAATCGTGAAGATCAGGAAATGATCGAATGGTACGATAAAGCAGTCAAAAAAGCAGCGCAATATAAATTGTTGATTAATTTTCACGGAGCATTCAAACCGAATGGTTATCGTCGTTCCCAGCCCAATCTGATAACACGGGAAGCAATTCGCGGTAATGAGTACAATAAATGGTCGAAGTTAACGCCGGAACATTATTGTACATTACCCTATACACGGCTAATTCTTGGTCCCGCTGATTTCACACCAGGCGCGTTTCTGAACCGCCATTTTGACGGTCCGGATATTGAAGGTTATTCAACGGCTCAAGGAATTGGAACACGTGCTCACGAACTCGCCATCAGTTTACTTTATGATTCGCCAATACTTAATTTTTGTGATTGTCCCGAAGTAATGCTCAAAGAAGATGCGGGATGCCTTGCGTTTTACCGTGATTTACCGACTGTTTGGGATGAAAGTTACGGAGTGGAAGGCGAAATCGGCGAATATTTTAGTTTGCTGCGGAAAAAAGGGGACAATTGGTATTACGGTGCGATTACGAATAAGGACGCAAGAACATTATCGTTACCGCTAACGTTTCTCGGTAAAGGACAGTTCGAAGCAACTATTTACGCCGACACGCCGGAAACGGATAAGGACGCACGTAAAATCAATATTGAAACTAAAACGGTTTCCGCTTCCGATACGCTGAAAATTAAATTGGAGCGTGAAGGCGGTCAAACGATTGTGTTCAAAAAAACAGCGTCCCAATAACGCCCCAGCCGATTACAACGGCTACAATTGTTACAAATAATAAGTTTGACCAATAAATTTCTGATTATTTCACATTTTTTGAGGAAATAACTACGGACAAGTCAACATCAGGTAGGCGATCCTTTCGCTGAAATGTCGCGACGGTTGAGTATTACTCGGCTCCAACTGGCGATGCCTCACCTACAGCGTATTGATTCAATAACAAAATATTGTTGAATGGCAAATCGATTGGAGTCAGTTAATACTCAACCGGCGCAATTAGTTAATAAACCTTCAGCGAAGGGATCGCCTACCTTGGTTGACCTAGGTGTGATGAACTCCCCAAATTCCGAAATAATCAGGAAAAATATACCATTGCGGCTTTTGTTTTTCGTTTTATTTTTTAACCCTAACTAATTTAACAAACCATGAAATCAATTTTTTCACTTTTGTTTTTGTTCTTTGTTTCACAATTTCTGTCCGCAACGTTATTGGCGGTAACTGTTCCGAAAAATGTTATCGTTAAGAAAAACATTCCGTATGTAACCGGCGGCGGAGAACGTCAGCAACTTGATCTTTATCTGCCCAATAGTTACGAAAACGCTGCAAAACCTTATCCGGTGATTGTGGTGATTCACGGCGGCGCATGGGCGTTTGGCGCGAAGGATATGAATCATTATATGCTTGACGGTCTTTTCAACGCCATTCTTGGAAAAGGCGATTATATTCTTGCTTCAATAAATTACCGGCTCACCGGAACCGGAGCATTTCCAATGCAACTCGAAGATTGCAAATCGGCAATCCGTTGGTTACGCGCTAACGCAAAAATGTACAATATTGATGCGGAATGTATTGGCGTTTGGGGCGGTTCCGCAGGCGGTCATCTTGCCGCGTTGGTCGGAACCACCTCCGATGTTAAAGAATTTGATGTCGGGGAACATCTCAGTCAATCCAGCCGTCCGCAAGCGGTTTGTGATGTTTGCGGTTCCAGCGATTTGATGTTGATTGTAAACGATCCGAATTACAAAAATATTCCCTATATCAAAGAAATTGAACAGTTTCTCGGCAAACCAATTCCCGAAGCCAAAAACGAAGCGTTTCACGCCAGTGCAACCACTTACGTAACAAAAAAAGATCCTCCGTTTTTGCTGATTCACGGAACCGCTGATCCGGTCAATCGTTTTGCTCATGCGGAACGTTTGAAAAAAGCCCTTGATGATGCCGGTGTTGCGAATATTCTTTATCCGCTCAAAAATACGGAACATGATGGTCCGCTTTTCGTTGATCCCAACACATTGGCAACCATGATGCAATTTTTTGATCGATATTTAAAACCGGTTCCTGAACGGCGTTACCCTGAACAAAATCGTCCGAAATTATTTATTTCGTTGCCGGAACATTTGCATAATCCTGACGGAATGACTTATTGTCCGAAAACAAAAAAGATTTTTGTCAACTTTCCAAATTTTAATAATATGGACAAAAATTTGAAAAAAGGTCATCACGAAGGCGGTTATCTTGTTCGGATTGATCCTGAAACTGCTGCGTTTGAAGTGGTTCTCGAATATCCGGTTCTTGAAGACACCGGTCAAACCGGACCAATGGGTTTGACTTTTGGTCCCGATAATCATTTGTACGTTTGCGATACGCAATGGTTTCACAGTAAAGAACATCAATCACGGATTCTTCGTGTGATTATGAAAGACGGCAAACCAACCGGTGAAGTACAAATTGTTGCAACAGGAACAAAAGTTTCCAACGCAATTCTTTGGCTTGAAGACAAAATGTTGGTTACCGACACATATCTCGAACTTCCGGGTAAATACGGAACCGGCGGCGTTTGGATGTTCACAAAAAACGAAGCACTCAACGCCGGAAAAAACGGAACTCCAACAATCCGTCTCAAACCAAACGGCAATGATCCGCATTTGATTGTTGTTGAAGAAGTTGCGAAAACTTCATGGAATATTCCCGGCGGTGCGGATGGTTTGACCGTTGATGAAAACGGTGTTGTTTATTTTTGTAACTTCGGTGACGGTTCCGTTTACGCCTTGACTTTTGACAAGGAAAATAAACCGGCTTGCCGTAAAATTTTCCAGAGTAACGAAATTAGTTGTTGTGACGGAATGTTTTACGACAAACGAACCGGACGGAGTTATATTGCCGATTCACAACTTAACGCAGTTCATGCTATTTCACGTTGGGAACCCGGTAAGGAGGTTGTTTTTGAAACAATTTGGGCAAACGGCGATACCAACGGTGCGGATGGATTACTCGATTCGCCTTGCGAACCAATGGTTGTCGGCAACAAATTGTATATCGCCAATTTCGATTCAACCGGTCCCGGAATGGTCAATACAAAACATGACGCACCGCATACCATCAGCGTCATCACTTTAGAACAAAAACATAACGATAACAAAAAAATAAAATAATCTTTCAAGGAATCTCTAATAATTCGGAATTTACCGAAAGTTCACGGCGTGGGCTTGCCCCGCGTTGTTCGCCTTAACCCTAAAACACGGGGTAAACCCCGTCGTTAACTATTAATTTATTAATTAATGGGCAAAAATAAAAAATTGAATTTATGAGAGACGCACTTCAAAATGAACCGTTACCTAATAAGGTACGACCGAATGATCCACCTCCATCGCCCACGCATTGGTTCCGTCTTTGAGGTTGGCGAGTCGTCCTTCAAAACCGGATTCTTTGAGCGCACGAATAGCCATCGCACTACGAACGCCAATCTTGCAAATAAAAACATTCAGTAATTTCGGATCCAATTCGTTTTTACGCCGAATCACCTGACCAAACGGAATCGCACGTGATCGCGGCAACATGCCCATTGCAATTTCATGCGGTTCACGAATATCAATAATCTGAACCGTATCCGGCTCATTGTTCAAAATCGCCTTCAAATCAACAGCCGAAATCGACTCAATCGGTTCTTCATGCTCCCGTTTTTTGAGACCGCAAAATTCCTCATAATCAATCAGTTCCGTAATTGATGGCTTTTCACCGCAAATAGGACAATGCGGGTCTTTTCGCAATTTTAATTCGCGGAATTTCATTTTCCACGCATCAAACAGAAGAAGCCGTCCCGATAACGTTTCACCATCGCCCAACAAAAGTTTAATTGCTTCGTTGGCTTGAATGCACCCGATAATACCCGGCAAAACGCCAAGAACTCCCCCTTCGGAACACGACGGCACCAACCCCGGCGGAGGAGGCGAAGGATATAAGCAACGATAACAAGGACCTCCGTTAAAATGAAAAACGCTTGCCTGACCTTCGAAACGAAAAATCGAACCGTACACATTGGGCTTGTTCAACAAAACACAAGCGTCATTGACCAAATAGCGTGTTGCGTAATTATCCGTACCGTCAATCACCACGTCAAAATCCTTGAATATCTTCAACGCATTACCCGAATCAAGGCGGGTTTCAAACGCAACCACTTTAACATAGGGATTGATTTCTGCAATCCGGTCGCGTGCCGACGCAATTTTAGGACGTAACAAATCGCGCGTTCCATGAATAATTTGCCGTTGCAAATTTGTTTCATCAACCACATCGAAGTCCACCATTCCAAGCGTTCCGATTCCGGCGGCGGCAAGATATAACGCCGCCGGTGAACCAAGCCCGCCCGTTCCAATCAACAGAACTCGACCGTTTTTAATCCGTAATTGCCCTTCAAGTCCCACTTCCGGCAAAATCAAATGCCGACTGTAACGGGTAAGTTCTTCTAAACTAAGTTCTTGCATCAAAGATACTCCTTGTACTTTAAAATGTCGTTTTTAATCACAGAATTATTTATTGTCCCAATTTGTCTTCAATGTCCCAATTGGTCTCTAATGTTCTTTTTGTTTGTTGCCTACCTCCGGCGATAGCGGGGATAAGCATAATGGTATCGCCCGATTTAACTTCGGAAGCGGTACCGTTTAATGAACGAATATCTTCATCGTTCAAATAAACATTGACAAAACTACGCAATTTTTCATCATCATCAAAAAGATGCCGTTTTAAGTCGGCATAATTTTGGGTGAGTTGCCGAAGCGCATCGTCAATTGTTGCCGCCTCGACAACAATTTCGGAAAGACCATCAGTAAATGTACGCAATGCCGTCGGAAGTTGAATTGTTACAGACATGGATTTCTTTAGTTAATGGTTAAT
>JAIROD010000713.1 GCA_031257725.1 Planctomycetaceae bacterium
ATTTTAGCAAGTTCCTGTGGGGTTAAATAAAATAAGCAAACTACGTAGATATAAAAAAGGCGAATTTTGCGATTTTAATTTTTGTACATGCAATTTTCAAATTAAAATAGACAGTTACCCTTCCGGTTGCGGCTCTGAAAACTGCCGCCATAGAACACGCAATAACCTTAATCATCACCCCAAAACAACAAACGCTCCCGATTATTGTGAATTTATGAATCAGATATCGCTGTTTCACACGATTACGCCGTCCACCATGCGGACAATTCGATCTGCGGTGTTGGCAATGGTATTGTCGTGAGTAACCATGACAATTGTTAATTTTTGTTCCTTATTAAGATGTTGGAGCAGTTCCATAATTTCCGCAGCCGACGTCGAATCAAGATTGCCGGTCGGTTCGTCCGCCAGAAGAATTTTCGGCTCGGAAATTAACGCCCTCGCAATCGCCGCACGCTGCATCTCGCCACCGGAAAGCTCACACGGTTTGTGTTTCAAACGATGAGATAATCCCACCTTTTCAAGTAACACCTTCGCCTTTTCAAGATATAAACCCCGACGGAAAAAATACCCCCCAATCCCCTCCCGTATCATTAACGGCGATAATACATTTTCCAATGTTGTCAATTCCGGTAACAAATGATAAAACTGGAAAATAAAACCAATGGAACGGTTACGCAAATAATCACGCCGGACAATCGGAAGATTGTCAATCCGTTGACCTTCAAAATAAACAGTACCGGATTCTGGATTGTCTAATGTCCCAAGCAAATGCAATAACGTACTCTTACCGGAACCGCTTTGACCAATAACCGAAACAAATTCCCCAACCCGCACCGTTAAATTAACCCCCCTCAGTACAGGAATTTTTAACTTTTTCCGGTAATAACTCTTTGTCAGATTTTCCGTACGAAGTAATTCATTGACGGATTTCTCATACTGAACAACAGGAAGTTCCCGCTTTTTCGGAACAGAAACCGACCGCTTTCGCCGAAATACCGTTTCACTATTGCCGTGAACAAAATGAATAACCGGTAGAATAATTTTTTTCTGTTCAAAATATTTTTTTTGTTCAATATCTATATTTTGTTCAATATCTGTATTCTGTGCAGTATTTTTATTTTGTGCAGTATTTGTATTCTGTTCCGATTCTTTTTCTTGTACGGAATCATTATTGCTGTCCGGTGATGTTGTCATTTTATTTCGTGTCGGGAAAATGTCGATCTTTTCAAAATGTTCGTTTGATTGAAATTCCTGAAGGTTGGTTTGGGCGGAAGACGGAGAGGATTTAGCGGAAGGCGGAGAAGAACTAACCGTAACCGGTTTTGCATCAAAATCGCGTTCCCAATTCGGTAAAGGCGGAATTTCAGGAAGATGAATTGCCTGCTGCGGTTCTTCCAACCGGTCAATCTTCGAATGGAACCGGTCAATCGGATCATCATGCCGATCAAACAATTTCCTCTCAAATATCGTCTTAGGATTTTCAACAGCCGGAATGTTTTCGTATAAAAACGGCATGTGAAACGATGATTCCCGAACCGGAGTTGCCGTCCGGGTTGAATGTGCAACAGATTCTTTGAATGGGGAAGGAATCATTTTAGGCGAGACCATCGGTAACGGTAAAGGTTCTTCAAACAATTCGTCTAATTCGATAATTGGCGGATTCAGCAGTGTACGACCATCCGGTCCCCGAAGAACACCGGCAAGTCGAACACTCGGTTTCGGCGGTGTCGGTTCCGGCGGCGGCGGCGGCGGTTCCGGCGGATCAAGACACGGCTTGACTGGTCGAAAATCTGCGGTTGGTCGGGCTTTCATCGTAAGCAAAAAACGTAACTGTCTATTTTAATTTTTAAAACATCACGATTGGACATAGGTTTGTCTATTTTAATAAATTTCTGTGTGTTTCAATAAAATAAGCAAACGACATACAATAGGGTATCTCGCATCATTCTATTTTTTATTTTCTGCCTATTAATAGTTAACGACGGGGTTTACCCCGTGTTTTAGGGTTAAGTCGAACAACGCGGGGCAAGCTCATGCCGTTAACGTTCGGTAAATTCCGAATGATTAGAGATTCCTTGTCATTTCTTTTATTATTGGCGTTTGCTGCTGTTTTTGAAACGAATCAATCATCAATTCCCGAAAAATCAGTAATTCCGTGACAACCGGATTCAAGATAGGAAGACAAGATAATCTGAGCGGCAATTTTATCCCGACGTGCTTTCCGTTTTTTATTGGTTAATCGGGCTTCGCGTAAAAGGTGTTCCGCTTCAACTGAAGTAAAACGTTCATCCATATAATCAATTTTGATACCGGTTGTTTTTTGGAGCCATTGCCCGAATTGGAGGACTTCTTTTGCTTTTGCACTCAAACCGCCGCTTAAATGAAGCGGTATTCCAAGAACAAATTGGACAACTCGTTCTTTTTCAACAAATTGCCGAAAATATTCCGCATCACGATTGGGTGATTGACGGATCAATGTTTCATAAGGACTCGCCAGAATCCGGTCAGGATCACTCAACGCAATACCAATCCGAACCGTTCCAAAATCAATACCCGCCACACAACCCTGTTGCGCCATAACATAACTTTACCGCCGGTTGAAACCGGCGGTTATTCACGTTGAACCCCTAAAGGGGTTGTTCGTTGTAATAAATCAATCGCAATATGTAAAACCTCCAATCGAGTGAATAGATACAACTAAAGAAATTATCCTGCTTTTCGTAATATTGTATCAAGAACAGGGAGGTAAATTACTGTGTTTGAAAAAATTTTTTCAACATATCCGTCATTGGCTTCTTCCAGCAACATTTGTTTGATACCGTGTGCGGTTTCGATTCGTCCTGATTGTCGTGTTTCTTTTCGGATTGCCTTATTTTTGGCGATGGATTCCGGTGTGGCATAAGGTCGGGCGTGGTCGAGATGCATACACGGAAAACTGTATCGTAATTGTTTGGCTTTGATTCCAAGATTGAACAGCCGTTCTCCAAATTCCCGATCCAGCCCGCCGTAACGCATTGACTCATTGAATCCGTTGATTGTCAATGCATCACTTCGCCAGCAGGAACTACAATGCCCATTCCAGGTAGCATCGGTCGGCGTGATCCAGTTTAAGAACATTGCCAACCGCTTATTGGTGGTCAATTTGGGAAGTGTCGAATGTAATCGAAAACCTTGTGACGTTAACCATTTTTTACAAAAAGCACGACCGGAAACAATATCATCTTGCGTTAATTGATGACTGAGAGTTTTGGAGAGTTTGACGTAACCGCCGGAAAGGAAATAACCGGGTTCGGCATGTTCATAATGCAACGCCAAAAAATCGTTTCGCGGAATACAATCGTGGTCGGTGAAAATGAGATAGTCTGCTTTGGCTGCAACAATTGCCCGATTTAATATGCGTGTTTTTTGAAATCCGCGGTCGGGGTGCCAAAGATGAATCAGTTCCCAAGGAAAATTTTCGCGGTATTCTTCGATCAGAAGGCGTGTTTCATCGGTAGAACCGTCGTCTGCGACAATAATTTTGACCGGAGTCTGGGAATAATTTTGCACCGAGTAACCCCAGAGAACTTTTTCAAGCCAACAAGGGTTATTGTAAGTTGTAATCACCACAGCCAATGATTCCGGTTTTCGCCGTTCTATGGAATGGGTTTGAACTTTAATTTCTTTCGAAATTATTTCTGTCAGTGATGTAAAAATCGGTATCCGAACCATTTTATTTCAACACTTTTTACTTTTACATTATTCATAGACTCATTACATGGGAACATCTCAAACAGCAAGACGGAACACCACCTAATTCATAATGCCAAACTAAACCGTTTTCCCACTACGGAGCGGAAAGTTTACGAAATATCAATTTTTATGTCAAGAGCAGTTTTGGGGGCGGGTGAATCGTTGTCTATAACTAATTAGACCTTTTCTCTAACCCTACTCGAACATCGAAACTATGGCAAAAGCAGTAACTATTCAGTCCCGCATGGGATTATTGAGTAAAATATTTTATTAACCGTATGCTTTAGCTTACGGGCGAGACGGCTAGACCTAATCAAATCCCGCAGGGGCGACACTTTAAAAGTGTCTATATTTTAAAGAGTCGTCCCGTGCGGGACTTTTTAATAAATGACCTTCTTTTGGGCATCTCTAATTATTCAATTTTTGTAATATATCAGTGGAATTTTTCGGAGATTGAAGTTTATTTTTTTACCACCCCTGCCCCCTCCGAAGGAGGGGAATCATTCCCCTCCTTCGGAGGGCTAGGGGGGGTCATTCGGAGGAAACGACTGAATGGTTAAAAAAAATATTTCACTGATATATTACCAATTTTTTATTTTCTGCCCATTTGTTAACGACGGGGTTTACCCCGTGTTTTAGGGTTAAGTTGAACAACGCGGGGCAAGCCCACGCCGTTAACTTTCGGTAAATTCTGAATTATTAG
>JAIROD010000756.1 GCA_031257725.1 Planctomycetaceae bacterium
ACAAAACCTTTGGCGTTAATTACGTCCTGTCCCTCTTCCGTCAGATAAAAGTTGCAAAATTTCATCAAGGGCGAACCAAGTTTCGGATAACCATCGGTGAAAAGATACAAGGGACGTGAAAGCGGATAACTCCCGTCAGCAATAGATTCCTTGTTCGGTTGTTTATTTTCAAACCTGACCGTCGCTACGCCTTCTTGGAGAAAACCAATGCCAACATAACCGATAGCACCCGGTGTTGTACGAATTCGAATAAACATCTGCGGATTCGAATTCGTGTATTCAACACTGTTACCAAGTTTCGCTTTGCCGACCGCTAATTCGTGAAACACCTCGTAAGTTCCCGACGACGTGTCACGGCTAATCGCAACAACCGGAACATCAGGACCGCCAATATCTTTCCATGATTTGATTTTTCCGGTGTAAATATCGGTAACTTGTTGTTTGCTCAAATTTCTTACCGTGTTCGACGGATGTACAATAAAACAAACACCATCCATGCAAATCGTAAACGGAATCGGCATTCGACCGGCGGCAATCGCTTTTTCATACTCTTCCTTTTTCATAAACCGGCTCATCGCCGCAATTTCGCAACGCCCGTCAATCAATGCGGCGGCACCATCACCGGAACCGGTTTTTTTGACCGTAAATCGGGCTTCCGTGTCCGATTGTAACGCTTCAACAAAGGCATCAACAATCGGACCAACCGTCGTCGAACCTTCAATACGAATTTCCTGCGCAACACTAAATGTTGTCAGTGCAAGAAATAAACAAATTGTAAACAAATTTTTCATCATCGTTAGTTTAGGGGTTAGAAGTTAAAAGTTAGGGGTTAAAAGTTAGGGGTTAGGTTTGAAATGATAGGTTAAATGTTACACACAAAACAACCGGAATCAGATCGTATGCCGAACGATCTCACCGGTGAGTAAAAACACCGTGTCTTCCGCAATATTGGTACAGAGATCGCCGATTCGTTCCAATGCACGACCAATGGACGTTAATGCATACACCGCATTGACTTGACCATGCAACCGCTCGCCTTCGGCAAAAACCGCTTGCAAAAATTCACGATACGCCGCATCAACAACAGAACGATCATTTCTGATAATCGAAACAGCCAACGCCACTTCCTGCTCTGTGGACAGAAGCCGAATCGTTTGCCGTACCGCATCGGTAACAGAATCGCTCAAAAGGCGAAATGCCGGAAACTGATTTATGGAAACATGATCCTCAATCAAAATCGGCATCATTTTTGCTGAGGAAACACAATTGTCCGCAATACGTTCCAAATCATTATTGACTTTGATCGCAAAACAAATTTTGCGTAAATCACTCGCCGCAGGTTGATACAAAGCAAGAAGACGAATACATTCCCGTTCAATTTCAACTTCACGACGGTCAATTGCCTCATCGCCGGCAATAATGGCTTCCGCATCGGATAAATTGTTACTGTTGACCGCAAACAGCATATCGGCAAGTTGTTGCTCAACCGCCAACGCCGCACGATCCAACTTCAAAAATAAACGCTCTAATCGTTTTGATAATTCAGACACAATAATAGTTAATATGGTTAATAGTTTGTAGTTAATAGTTTATGGTTAATAGTTTGTAAGAATAGGGCATCTCTCATAATTCAATTTTTTATTTTCAAGCCATTAATTAATAAATTAATAGTTAACGACGGGGTTTACCCCGTGTTTTGGGGTTACGTCGAACAACGCGGGGCAAGCCCACGCCGTTAACTTTCGGTAAATTCTGAATGAGGAGAGATTCGCAATACGTTTTCGCCATTTCACAGAATAATTACTTTAGAGGTTCTCCGTTGGTTGGTTGGTTGGTTGGTTGGTTGGTTGGTTTTGTTAAAAGATTCGGATTATATCGTCTATGAATTGGTTTTTCTAAAAGAATTAGGTGGAAAGTGGGAAAAAATCTTGAAGTCTTATGATTTTTTGATAAATTACTCTGTATTGTGATGGTTGGAATTTTTTGGAAACATTTTTCCGCATACAAAATTATTTATTTGTATGCTCACAAAACAATCAATATGTCGGAACAACCTCATTTTGCTGACGCGGAAATCGATGAATTGATTCTCAACGCTGAACTGAGAACAGAGATCGAACCTTATTTGGATGAATCTGTTTTTCGTGTTCCTTTTCAGGATCTTCCGTTGCGGTTGGAAAACGAATTTTTAGCCAGTATGCTCGCATGGGAAATCGCCCCCATTGAACCGATTTACCGTTGGTTTGAACCGGAATTGCGGCTTCCAAGTCCTGATTCACTGGCAGATGAAAAACTGTCTCAGGTTTTGGACGATGTTATCGCCCGATTATTTGAAAAGAAAATCTTGCTCGATTTCACCAACCATCTCTCTGACCGTGAACTTTACACCCTGATTTATCGTGATATTTTGCCGTCACGCGAAAAGAATCTCAGTCATCGTAATTCTTTTATTCATTGGGACTGCTCCGGCGGCGACAGTGATATTTGGCTTCGGTTTTACGCATCAGACGATGATCGGGAATTATGGGCGGATCACTATGATGAACCGTTGCCGCCTAAACAGTTGCCCTCACACCATCGCGATTTACCGCAACATCCGTTTTAATTATTGACTCGATTTTAATCGAATTGATTTCACGCGAATTGATTTTAATCGAATTGAATCAATTTCAGTTGATTTTGTCTCTGTCAAAAAATAGTTTTTAAAAGTTCCTTATAGGTTCACTGGAGGTTTATAATGAATCGAATTTTTAATTCAATAATTCTGTTATCGGTTTTCCTTATTGGTTGTGATCTGGCTAAACCGCAAGGCCGGAAAGAGGAACCGGTGAACGCACCAACGGGGGAATTGGTGAATCACTTGACCGGCGAAACAATTTCCGGCAACGAAAATCCGCCGCCAACGGAGACTCCGCCGCAAGACCAAACTTCCACTGAAACGGAACCTCCCAACAAAATTGAAACAGATTCACAAAATACGGAACCGGAAAATTCAGTGAGCAAGGAAAGTACCCCCCAAGAATCGGATGCGGAATTAGTCAAAGCCGATGTCGGAGCCGGTAAAAAAGGACATTATGGTCAAACTGACGGTGAACAAGTGTCGGATATTATTACGGTTCCGATTGCGACAATGTTTCGTGCGAAGGAAATGACCGCTTATCGAATTCAGGTTCCGCAGGCTCTCCAACTTTATAAAGCAATGAATGATAATAAAGGTCCCGAAACGCATGAAGCATTTATGAAAGACATCATTAAAGCCAATAATATTCCGTTGCCGGAATTACCGGCGGGACAGGAATATATTTATGATCCTGCTACGGAACAATTAATGATCAGAAAACCAAAATAAATATTAAACATAAACAAAATTTGAAATGACAATGACCGTACAACATACATTAATTTTACTAAAACCGGATGCGGTGGAACGTCAATTGGTTGGTCATATTTTGAGCCGATTTGAACAAAAAGGACTTAGGATTGTCGATTTACGTTGGCTTCGTTTTACTCAGGAGTTAGCGCGTCAACATTACGCCGAACATATTGAGAAACCGTTTTATTCCGGTTTGGAAAAGTATATTATGAGTGGACCGGTAGTTGCGGCGGTTCTTGAAGGTAGTGAAGCGATTGATGTTGTTCGGCGGCTTATTGGACCAACAAACGGTGTTGAAGCACCGCCGGGAACGATTCGCGGTGATTTCTCTCTGAGTAACCAACAAAATCTCGTTCACGCTTCAGATAGTGCCGTTTCCGCAGAACGTGAAATCAATATCTTCTTTCCAAACGGTCTCAAATAAGGAAGCGTTTGTTGTTTTGGGGTTGACGATTAGGATTATCGCGAGTTCCGCATAGCGGTAGTTTTCAGAATAGCCTTCAGAGCAATTTTCAGAGTAACTGTCTATTTTAGTTCCGCAATTAAAAATAATGAAATGATTATTTTTTACATAAATTCAGTAATGTTCCTCCGCCCTGAAAGGGCAATATAGGCTAGCCCGCCGCATCGCGGC
>JAIROD010000763.1 GCA_031257725.1 Planctomycetaceae bacterium
GAATTGATCGTTGGCGGTTGTTCCACCAACATTTCGTCCCTACGGGACGAGCGTTTTTGATTGACCTCGCTTTCTACCAATATGTTGTCCCTACGGGACAGAGCAAGGAACCTACCGGACAGAACAAGGAACATTCACCGCAACGGAATCGTTACGACCTTTTTAGTGTACGACAAGATGTTCCGTACAGACTACGAAGACAACGATGTTTTCGGGTAAATGTCTATTTTATTGTATCTATTCAGTAGAATGTCTTATCAGGAAATACTCATCAGGCCGGCGACTCAAAGGTCGGCAACCTTTCGGCAAGCGGTTGCCGACCATCGAATCACCAATCTACTGAATAATTACATCTTATTTTATCCACAGATTACACAGATTGCCGCAGATTATTTCCCAGCGTTCTCTTCGATTAGGAACACCCCAAAAAAGGTCTCATAGACAGTCAACTGCCTGTTTTTTCACAACCTGCCGGTTGCGGCTCTGAAGAACGCTCTGACAACAACTCCGACGATGACTCCAGCAACGACTCTGAAAACTGCCGCCATTGACCTTAATATCATACCAAAACAACAAACGATCCCAGTGGATAAAGTCTAAAAATTGGTGTTTACACTTTAACAAATATTATCTATATTTCGCAAAGGAACATTAGGGACTAATAGGGTCAATATCCAATATCAACTATTATTAACGATTCAGTAGCGATTCTATTATTATCATCAATCCAATAATCAAGAGGTAGGCGACCTTTCGCCGAAAGACCGCAACGGTTGATCCGGTTTCCCCATTTCCGTCCACACACAGAGGCAAGTCCGCTATCGCCGACGCAATGTTTCGGCGAAACATTGCCTACCTGATGAAATTTCTCGAAAATACCAGTTATAACTATTAACTAAAATGCGTTTCCTTTTGACGGTAGTCAGTTTTTTTATCGTGCTTTTTCTGTACCTTCTGTACGGTTGGGTCGCGGTTCCTGCCCTACTGCCAACTCCCGACTCTTCCGCACGACATCCCGCCATCATCGAAGACCCAACCCGTGAAGAAATAGAACCCTTCACCTTTCTGTTGCCCGAAGATGGATGGGAACGGAATCCCGATGTCGAAAGCCATTATCTCCAGTTCGGTGAAACAATCATTCTCTTCGGGAAAGATGACGCTCAAGGGAATATCGTCAAACTACAACCCTGCACCGTGTTAATGGTTCAAGGACTGGATAACCCCAATCTCTCCGAATCCGAACGGAATGAAGCATTGCGGAAAGCAATCGTGATGCGAACACCCCTCTACGCCGAAATCGAATTTGACCGCGATTTCACTCTCGGTACTCTCGGACAATCTACTCCGCCCAAAATCACCGCCGGAAGACTTTTCGGGAAAGTAACCATCGAAAGCGATATGAATGAAATCGGAACACACGACGATTTGTTCATCGAAACAGAAAACATCTCCATCACCGAATCGCCCGGAATCACCCAAATTAAAACGCTCAAAGAAGTACGCTTTTTCGCCGGTTATCATTACGGTGAAGGTTCCATGTTGACGATGGAAATGGTCTTGTCCGATCCTAATCAGCCCAAATCGCCCAAAGAATTAAGTTCCGTGCGTCTGGAAAAACTAAAATCGCTCAACCTGATCTTTCCGGAAAATTCAAACGCCGCTCCAAAACTGCCCAACCAACCTCCCCAAAATAGCCGCGCTCAAAATCAGCATCCGAAAATCCGACCATTGCCCGATTGTCCGGCAACCTCAATCGATATTAAATGTCAACGTGAATTCGTTTTTCAATTTGTTAAAGCGGATAAACCCAATGTGAAAACGGCAGTCGCAAAATTTCTAGGAAATGCCGACGCTAAACGCACCAACCCTGACGGTTCCACCGATTTGCTCACCGCAGAAGAAATTCAGGTCAAATTTCAAACTAAAAATCCAACCTCCAAGCAAACGGCAGGGATTGCCCGACAAGGAAATCAGACGAAAAACGCCGTCAATCAGGCAAAGAACGGAGTAAACCCCGTCGCCGGCAATCTCGAACCGGTCAGTTTTGAAGCCAATGGAAAACTTGCCCAAAATAACCAACCCGCTGTTCCCGCCAAATTAACCAGTCAACAAAACGGCGGTGTCCGAATGTCCGGTGATCATATTTTATACGACCTTCGGCAAAATCTCCTCGCTATCGAAACTCAAACACTGCCCGGCGC
The DNA here is from genome assembly GCA_031257725.1 of Planctomycetaceae bacterium. GTDB lineage: Bacteria > Planctomycetota > Planctomycetia > Pirellulales > Thermoguttaceae > WRKP01. The sequence continues at coordinate 2,202 of JAIROD010000763.1, forward strand.
ATCAAAAGAAATTGAAATCGTTTTTCAGGATCAATATTTCATTCGGAGTGAAAAAAGTTTTCAATACACGCCGGGACAAAACGGTGAATTTGGAAAATTGGTTTCCGACGGCAAAGGAAATCTACGCGGGAATATCGGAAATGTAAAAAATCCCAAGAAAATATTCCTATCATGGAATTCCCTGTTGGCAGAACCTTATCCAATGGTTAAAAATCAAATTGTCCTAAAACTCTGGAATGGAATTGCCGCCAATCTGGAAGATTTCGGAAATATGACTGCCGGAAAACTCGATCTTTGGTGTAATATCGAACCGAATGACTCCAAACAAAAAAATATCAGCCCCAAAATAAACAATACCCCCAAAAATAACCCCAATAACACAAAATCGCCGAATCTGTTGCCGGGTCTAAATTCTGTTGACGGTTCCATGTTTAGTGATGGAAGCGGGGTAACACCGGATCGTGCGGTGGTGAGAGACAACGTCCATTTTGTCAATGAAAAAGGAACATGCGATGTGAGCCGGTTAGATATTTTCTTCAAAACGGTTACGCCGACCGGTGCGGTAACACAATCGCGTTGGACTCCGCGAATATTAACCGATTCACCGCCATCCATTCTTGACCATCTCAACGCTCCCCCAAACTCCCCCGTAACTCATCCCGCCGCAACCCGTCAACTCATTGCCCTAACCGAAAATTCCAATGATGTTTCGACAAAACGTCGCCAACCTGATTTCCAACATTCCGAAATAATCAACATTCCGTCAACTATTCAGAAAATTCAATCCGTTCAACAAGTTCAATTTATTCAACCGGTTCAACCCAATCCGCCGACGAATCGGCAACAAACAACCGGACAGGTTCAAAATTCCGGAGTGGTTCCGCTGTACCAGGCGCAACCTTCATCGCCGGTTGGAAGTCAGTTGCCGGTTTTGGTCCCGCCTAATTCACGCTCTGCCCTTACCGATTCCGTCGCCGCGCAAAATCTGCTGGGAATTCAACCCCAAACCTCCGTACAATACGCTATTGCCGGTAAACAGATGAGTATGCAGGTGGTGAATCACGACGGACGTTCCCAAGTCGAAACGTTGGTCGTGGAAGGCAATGTCCGAATTACCGAAAACGCCGCCGTTGAACAATCTTCCAATGTCAATATTATCGAAATTACCGGTGAAGAAATTACCGTCTGGAATCCGTCAACGCCCGAAACACAAATTCTGATTACCGGAAAACAACTGGATGCTGTTTTTCGGGGGCGTGGAATTGAGTTACGGGCAAAAGAAATCAATATTGCCCGATCCAGTAATAAAATTTGGGTTCCGGGTGTCGGACGCTTAATCGCCGACACCAACTCCAACACAACCGCAAAATATTTCCAACCCCAAAACTCTCCAACAACAACTAATTCCGCTCCAACAACCAATTCCGCTCCAACTCCTCCTCCGGTCAATTCTCCCGCTTCCTTAGCCCCATTGAAATCCGCTGTTGCCGGAACCAATGTTGTGACCAATACGGCAGGCAATGCCCGAATCGGAAACAATAATATTCCCGCCGGAAATAAGAACCTTCAAAACGGAAAAGACAATCGATTGTTGGTTGATTGGAATGAGAGCATGATATTTAACGGCAAGATATTACAGTTTCGCGGCAAACCGGATCGAAATGGAAATCGTGTTCGGGCTATTCATCAGAATAAGGAAATTTGGTGCGATGTGATGGAAATTCATCTCAACCGCTTAATCCTGTTCTTCGACGACAAATCCAATGTCAAACCGGAAGCGGAAATGATTCAATGTGCAAACAACGTTTTTATACGAAGCCGTGAATTTGACGAATATAATCAGTTAAAAACATTGAGTAGTGCGGAATTTGGCAAGTTGCGATTTTATGTGGTGTCGAATTATTTTGTTGCCGAGGGACCGAGTGATCGTCCGGGAGTGTTAAGTTTTACAAGTTTAGGCTCTGACGAGGGATTTTCCAACGCCAATCTTGGTTTGCCCGAATCGTTATCGCCCCAAACCGTCAATAACGGCGGATTATTAAAATATCTTTCAATTTGGTTTCACGATCATATTCAGGGAACATTTCTTGGCGGTCAGCGTAATGTGGAGATTAGCGGACGAGTTCAAGCGGCGTATCTGCCGGTCAATTCTTGGGAGGATCATATCGGAATTGACAATCTAAATATTGCACGCAAAAACGGTTATATTCTGGAATGCGAGCAATTACACATTGTGGAGATGCCGGATATGAACAATGGAGTGAGCGGCGATCACCGGAATGCGTTGGAGTTGACGGCGTTTGGCAATGCGTCAATCGACAGCAGCAAATTCTACGGCAAAGCCCAAACAATCAAATATAATCAGGCAAAAACGCTGGTAACATTCGACGGCAACGCCAAAATTCACACCTTTGAAGACGGCAAAAATTCCGAACAAACCGCTGCGGAAACAATCCAATATGATGTCAAAAACAAAGCCATTCGAGTGAATCATTCTCAAGGAATCCGAATCGGGAGTCTCTAAAAATAATAGTAACTATTCAGTCGTGGTAGGCAACCGACCGCCGGACGGTTTTAAACAATACGGCGTACTCGCCGACTTGTCCCTGTTGACGGCTGGAAATTAAAGACCAACCGCGTACAACACCATAACAAACCAACCGGCTAGGGGGTGTAAACTAGGTCTTGAGTAACTGTCTATTTTAGTTCCGCAATTAAAAATAATGAAATGATTATTTTTTACATAAATTCAGTAATGTTCCTCCGCCCTGAAAGGGCAATATAGGCTAGCCCGCCGCATCGCGGC
>JAIROD010000776.1 GCA_031257725.1 Planctomycetaceae bacterium
ATATTACAATAAATCACAGTTCAAGACACGTTTGCAACACTCTCCACTTTTCTACGAATCTATTAATCAATTGCCCTTACAGGGCGTTGATTTCTTAGGCAATCGAACCCGCCGCGATGTGGCGGGCTGGTATGTATTGCCCTTTCAGGGCGAAGGATTAATCGGCAACCTCTAACGGGAGTGGGGAGAACATCGCCCCAAAACGCCAAACGCTCCCCCAAACCTGTCATTAACGCCGGAAAACCGCTTTTTATTGATAAACCGATGGCTGCTTCCCTTGCGGATGTGTTAACTATTTTCCGATTGGCTCAGGACAAAAAAGTTCCTATTTTTTCGGCATCGTCATTGCGTTTTGCATCTGGTTTCCAAAAAGCGCGGAAGGGCGAATTATCGGCGGGTTCTGTGATGGGTTGCGATGTTTGGAGTCCGTGTTTGCTCAACGACAAACATTCCGATCTTTTTTGGTACGGTATTCACGGAGTTGAAACGCTTTTTACTATTATGGGGACTGGTTGTCAGTCAGTAACGCGAACACAAACCGATGGTACAGAGTTTGTGGTTGGTGTTTGGAAAGATGGTCGAATCGGAACGTTTCGTGGAATCCGAACCGGTAAAGTCGGATATGGGGCGGTTGTATTCGGCAATAATGGAATTGCCGATGCCGGTTCTTATGAGGGTTATAAACCGCTTGTTGATGAAATTGCCCGATTTTTCAAAACAGGTCTGCCTCCCGTCAATCCGCAGGAAACAATCGAACTCATTGCGTTTATGGAAGCTGCCGAACAAAGTAAGACCAAAGGTGTTCCCGTTTTAATTGATCAAGTACTTCGTGAAGCCGAAAACGAAAAAACAATCACTGTTCAACTCAATATTTCAAATACTGCAAAGTTGACGTTTAACAATCAACCGGTCAATGTGAACGAGTTAGCCCAAACATTGAATGATCTTACTGCGGGAAAACCGGATCATCGTGTTAAAGTTATTCTGATTTCCGAAAAAGATACGTCCCTCGAATCTGTTCAGAATGTCTGTAACAGTCTCGGAAACGCAACTCTTGCGAACTTTATCTATGATTACTGACAACATTCAGGAGTGTTTTCCGTTTGGGTGTGACGATTAAAGTTATCGCGTGTAGTCTTCATATCCGTTTTCAGAGCAACCTTCGAGCCGCAACCGGAATTGCGAAAAAACTCGTTGACAATCGGGAGCGTTTGTTGTTTGAGAGTAACCCTGCTGTTTGCGGTTACGCGCCCCCCAAACAACACACACTCCCCTGCAAGAAGTATATCGACTCTATACACCAATCGGTATTTCGAGCGGTTTGTTCATTCCGATCATCCAGTTTGTAACGGTTAATGTCTGAACACCTTCCGCACGGTAAACCTGACGTTTGACATTTTTCGGTAAATCGAACACCGTACCGCCAAGAGTAACGGAAAGCGGCAGCGACGTATTGTTCGTTAATTCGAGAGTTCCCGGAGTGATTGCTTTGATATTGACGGATGCTTTGAACAGAGCCGGAAGCCAGGGACCACGTCCCCAAAGAATATTGGCAGCCCATGCGATGGTTCGTTTGGCGAAAAACGCTTCTTTGACACTTTCAACCGTTCGTTCTTTGGCTAAAACCAACGTAATCGGACGAAGAGGATTTTGAATACCATACTGTTCCAATTCACTGGGATGGATATCGCTGTTGGCAAAAAGAGCCAGATTTCGCTCGTTACACCAATCCGAAACAACAGGATAATGTTCCACGCTGTTGAATATTTCGATACCGTGCATTTGTCCCAGTTTATAGATTTCTTCGTGTGTATCGGTAAACCATAACGGCGCACCCTGCTCGATACCGCCGCTTTTCGGAGCCTGCCAACCCGGATGATTCCAAAGCAGAAACGCCCCCTGATCAATCGAAACTTTAAGCATCGTACGCCAATCATCCACTGCGGCGGCAATCGGATTATTATCGTTTGCAAAAAGTGCGTTAAAATGACCCGGCGGCATTGTTGATTTCGTAATTTCCGTACCGCGTACTAAAAGAAGGTTTCGTTTTTCTGCTTCAGGTTTGGCAATTTCATACCAGAGATTGAAATTGTTCGCCTGTCCGTCATTCAACTTCCAACGTCCGGTTTTGCTGAAAAACGGACGATATTCAATGTGATCCGTAATCGCAATCACATCAAGACCGTTGTTGACCGCTTCCGTTACACGATCTTTCGGCATCACCTGCCCGTCGGAAAAAAGTGTGTGAATATGAAAATCACCTTTAAGCACTTTGAATCCGTCCACATCGGGAATGGTTATTGACCGTGCCGGTGCAGGCGGAGTTCGTATGGAATGCATACTAACGGTGTAAGTATTACCGGTTGTTACTGAATTTTTTGGGGGATCGTCTCCAAAGGAAGCGGAAACGGAAGATAATGTTGTTGCCGCTGCTCCAAACAAAGCGGAATACTTCAGAAATTCACGACGATTGGACATAATTTGCTCCTTAAAATAAAATTGATTAAAATAAAATTGAAATGATTTATTCTTTCATTACATTTTGAAATTGGGTTATAGTTATTGGGTGATAGTTTAGAAGTTTTGGTGTTTTTAAAACCGGAGTTTTGGTGTTTTAAAGTCGGGAATCTTTGGTCGTTCATGCGTTTTTAAATTTTATGCGGGCATCTTGAGAGCGGTTATAATTTACCTCGCCGGACAATTTTATCAACTAATTTATCAACTAATTTTTGAAGCGAAAACATGACCGCTTGAGCGGTTGGTAATGCGGTATGACGTTGCGGAATAACGACGAGATCAAATGTTCCGGAAAATCCGGTTCGGGTTTTTCGAAACGCTTCGCGAATAAGCCGTTTCCAACGGTTTCGAATAACGGCATTGCCAATTTTTCGCGAAACAGAAAGTCCCAATCGGCTGTATTCCAAACTGTTGGGAGCTGCAAAAACAATCAGAACATCGTTTGATGCCGAACAACGGGCATCAAATACCCGCTTAAACTCCGACGATTTACGAAGCCGCGCTGTTCGTGGAAAGGATACGGTTTTCATCGTTCAAAAATAAAAAATTTCAATTTTGTTAAATAGACCTTTTCACTAACTTAAAAATACGAAACGCACTCCTTCAGGTAATAACAAAAATAAAGCGTTTGGGGTGTTTCAGTAAGTTAGGGAAAAGGTCTAATAATCTGGCAGGACAGGAAAACGGCATCACTTAACTCAATGGCGATACAATAATGAAAATTCCACTGAATATATTAAATTTACATTTTTTATTTTCGTACATATCATTTTCAAATGAAAATAGACTGCTGCGTATCAAAGTGATTACGGTTACAGTTCGCTTTTTACTCTTTTTTTCCTGCCTGTTCATTTTCCAGCGGTTGATCAAGTACATTACCAATCGTGAACCAACCGGAATCATCCCATGTTACAGGACGAATTTGTGTCAAACGCCCTTTTTTCGGGTTATTGGCGTCGTATGCGGCAAGAATAAGCCAATCGTTTTTGGTGTTGCTTTTATTTGTTACGGTTTGAAAAAATCCGTTGTGACCGGTTCCTTTCCAACGTTCCGTACCAGACAAAACGACCGTTCCTCCGCCGTGAATCATCGATTTGCCGCCGCGGTCAACATAAGGACCAAGCGGCAATTTTGCGCGTCCGGCAACAAGATGATAAGTGCTCTTTTCACCGTCGCAACATCCGCCGCGCGAAGTAAACAAGTAATAAAATTCACCGTGCTTGACAACATAAGCGGCTTCAATAGAAGTATCGTCGGCAGATTCACGCCGCGCAACAGAAACATAATCATCAGGAATTTTAAGATTACCGTTGTAATTATTGTTGTTGTTGTTGTTGTTGTTATATTTACGATATTTGAAAGGTTTTCCGGTTTGCGGATTGATTTCTACCGCTTTGATGCCGTCCCAGAACGATCCCCAAAAAAGATAGGCTTTACCGTTGTTATCGAGAAACATTGCAGGATCAATAGCGTTATAATCCGGTGTTTCCTGCGGCGTGGACTCCAAAACAATTCCGCAATCGTTCCAAAAATAATCCGGCGAATTGTGATTGAGCGTTTTGTTGACTGCAAGCCCAATCACCGAACGCTGACTCCCCCATGTTGAAACTGAATAATATAAATAGTATTTTCCGTTCATAAAAACAATATCCGGTGCCCAAATTGCTTTTGCGTTCGGAATACGTTCTTTCGCCCAATCGGGAATATCGTTCGCAAAAACACGCCCAACACGTTCCCAATCAAACAAATTTCGGCTGTTTGTGATTGTAATTCCTTTCGCGGTTGAAAAAACGTAAACGCCGTTTCCATCCGGTGATTCTATTGCGGTGGGATCGGGAGTGTCGAAAGGAATAACAGCAAGCTTTTTTTGTTGCGGTTCCCCCGAAAGAACCGGCAAACAAAATATACCAACCATTGAACATAAAAATAGGTAATATATTAGCGGAATTTTCATCATCGTATTACTATTGAGTTAAGTGGTTCTCTTTTCGTAACCGTCTATTTAAATTTTTATTAGTTCCTGCAAGGACATTTCCAATGTAGCCGTGTGTGCGGTGTACTCACCGTACACACGGAAAAATAACAGGATTCGTAATATATCAGTGGAATTTTTCGGAGATTGAAGTTTATTTTTTACCACCCCTGCTCCCTCCGAAGGAGGGGAATGATTCCCCTCCTTCGGAGGGGCTAGGGGTGGTCATTCGGAGTAAACGACTGAATAGTTAAAAAAAAATATTTCACTGATATATTACACTAATTAACTAATTAATTAAAAAGTGTTTGTGATTGTAAAATCCAGAATTTGCCATGAGCAAAACTCTGATTGAAACCAATTGTAAGCGAAAATTTCAATTTACGCAATTAACATCGTCGAATTTTTTATTTCAATCAATCTCTTTTTTTAATAACGATGACAAAACGTCAATACGGTAATGATCTTGGATTTAATACCCGTGCGGTTCATGTTGGCAATGATGTTGATGATGAAACGGGAGCGATTCGCCGTCCGATTACGATGGCAAACAGTTATCAATTGCCGTATGATCCGAGCGAATTGAATTGGAGCAGTGCGGGCGGAATGCTTTACACACGGAACGGCGGCTGTAATCAATATTATTTACAACAAAAATTGGCATCGTTGGAAGGCGGCGAGGATTGTATTGTTTTAGCGAGCGGCGTAGCGGCGCTTTCGGGGTTATTTTTTTCGTTGCTTAAAACCGGCGATCACGTTATTTTTTCCAGTGTAACTTATATTGCGGTTTACCGTTTGTTGAACGAACTTTTCAAAAACAAGTTTAATATTGAAACAACCATAGCGGACACTTCGGATATCAACGCGGTTCGTGCGGCGATACGTCCTGAAACGAAATTGATTCATCTTGAAACGCCGGGCAATCCGACATTGGCAGTTTCGGATATTCGCGCGATTGCGGCGGCGGCTCATTCTAATAACATATTGCTTTCGGTGGACAATACGCTTGCGTCGCCGTATAATCAAAGACCGATTGAGTTGGGGGCGGATTTTTGTGTTGAGAGTTTGACGAAGTACATCAATGGTCATGGCGATGCGATGGGGGGAGCGATTATTGGTGCAACAGAATTGCTTGATCCGATTCGTTCTCAGGCGCAGGTGAATCTTGGCGGAACGATCAGTCCGTTTAATGCGTGGTTGATTATGCGTGGAGTTGTTACGTTACCGTTTCGCATGAGGCAACACAATGAAAGTGCGATGCGAATTGCAGAATTTTTGGCGGCTCAGGATTGTGTCAGGTTTGTTGCGTATCCGGGATTGCGGCAGCATCGGCAACATGATATTGCTGTTGCGCAAATGTCGCCCGGATTCGGCGGCGTGATGTCGTTTGGGCTTAACGCAGATCATGAAACGCATAATCGTTTTATTGATAAGTTACGAATCATAACGTCGGCGGTTTCGTTGGGACATGATGAGAGTTTAATTGTATTTATCGGCGAAAATGATGAACGGCAATATTTGTACCCAAAAGAATTTCACAACGGTTTTTTCCGTTTTAGTGTTGGTTTGGAAGACACCGGCGACCTCATCAAAGACTTACAACAAGCCATATAACGGTCAATGTCCAATATGGTCAATGTTCCAATCCAATACGGTCAAAGTCCAATACAGTCAATGTTTCAATATGATTTATGTGCTAATATGATTTATGTTCCAATTTAGCCCCGCAAGGGCGAGATTATGTTATTAAAATGTTAATAAAGTATTATATTTGATGGACACAAATTCAGAGTTACGAATTAAACTGATTCAATCGTTTCATGATTCAGCGATGGAGCTTGTTCTTGCGCTTTCGGGCGGCGGTTCTCTTGTTCTGGGCGATCTTTTAACAGTTGCCGGCGCATCGCGTACCTTAATTGAAGCGTCTGTTCCTTACTCGGAGGAATCGCTTAACCGTTACATCGGACGTATTCCCGAACAATATTGTTGCCAGCGAACCGCACGATATATGGCAATGACGGCGTTTCATCGCGGTATCCGGTATCTTCGTGCCGGAAAAATGAAGAGCAAGAATAAAAGTAATCATTCCTTCGATGTTGGAATGTTCAATGCCAGATCGGTTGATGTTTCACACGATATTGACGATACACGTTTTTATGCCAAAAATGTTGCAGATAAAATGGAAGAGGACGATCTGGATGATTATGTCAATTTAATTGGAGTCGGCTGTACGGCGTCGCTGGCAACGGATCGTAACAAAAAGGGAGAACACCGGTTTCATATTGCAACACAAACACTTCGGCGTACTATTGTTTTTTCGCTTCAATTAACTAAAGACGCTCGAACCCGTCAGGAGGAAGAACGTTTGCTTGCCGACACAATTCTCAATGCGATTGAAACAACACGGCATGAAACTGTTTCGCCTACTGTTTCCCAAACCGTTTTACCGGCAGCGTCCTCAATAGTTTCGGTTACATTTTCAACAGACTTTTCAACAACCCCGACGCCGAATGTTAATGTTACGCCAACGGTTTCTTCAATCGATTTATCATTACCGAATAAAGAACCGGCGGATCATTCGCTTTGTAACACTTTTGGTTCCGGGACGACCGATCATTTTTCGATTCGGAAATTCCTGCCGCTTGATTTGAAACCGGAAGAGGTTATTTGCGGTAAACAAACGGTTGGTTCTCCGCCGTTGGTGGAGTTATTTTTTGGTAAAATTCAGGCGGTTCTTTGGCAAAACGGAATGATTCAGCAATTTAAGTTGCAAAAGAATTCTTCGGTGTTGAACAAAGAAACGCCGCAAGTTGACGATCATTCTCCAGTAGAAACGACATGGGCTCAAGCGATTTTTCCCGGTTCCTTTAATCCGATTCACAAGGGACATTTGGAAATGATCGATATTGCGGAACATCGATTGGGCAGTCATGTGGTGTTGGAGATTTCCATACAAAATGTGGACAAACCGCCGTTGGATTATATTGAGTTGGAGTATCGGTTGCAGGCGATAGAAAAAACGCGGACGGAACAAGCGGTATGGTTTACGCAAACACCTCTTTTCGAGGATAAATCGGACATTTTTAGCGGAGCAACTTTTGTTGTGGGGGCTGACACGTTGCGGCGGTTTGCCGATTTACGGTTTTACCATGAGAGTATTCATCAATTGCATGACGTTTTGCGGTTAATTGCGTTTCATAATTGCCGTTTTTTGGTTTTTGCCCGTCAAGATCATCACGGAATTGAATCTCTTGAAACGTTGAAAATACCGGACATGTTACGAAGTCTTTGTGATGAAATTCCGCCGTCGGTTTTTGCAATGAATATTTCCTCCAGTGATCTACGACGCAACGAATTTTGATTGTAACTATTCCGTTGTCTGTCTTGGCGTACTTTTGTGCTGATTATTTTCCATGTGGGGGGGGGCGTTAGTAATTGAAGGGAACGATAAAAAAAGTCGTCCCGCTAGGGACGACCTATTGGTAAAAAACGGTATCGCAACATTGTTTCGCGTCCCGTAGGGATGCAATGTTGGTGAATTTATATTTGTATATTGCGAGCGGTTACCATTTTTGTAATTATTCAGTAGATTGGTCATTCGATGGTAGGCAACCTTTCGCCGAAAGGTTGCAACGGTTGGGTTTGTTATTCGAGTTGTACGCGGTTGGTTTTTAATTTCCATCTGCAAACAGGGGCAAGTCGGCTATCGCCGTATTTAGTAAAAACCTTTCGGCGAAAGGTCGCCTACCATCGAATGACCAATCTACTGAATAATTACAAAAATGGTTAAAACAAAATAGACAATTAC
>JAIROD010000837.1 GCA_031257725.1 Planctomycetaceae bacterium
TATTTTGTTTGTTCCGGTTTATTCCCAATGGGAATCTCTCATCATTTAGAATTTACCGAAAGTTAACGGCGTGGGCTTGCCCCGCGTTGTTCGACTTAATACCCTAAAACACGGAGTAAAACCAGTCGTGAATGATCGGACAAAAATTCCGTCCCGCTAGGGACGACATCTTGGCAGCAAACGGCATAACAAAAATTATTCGCGTCCCGTAGGGACGCAATGTTGGTGAAATTTATATTGGCGTTTTTTCTACCAACATTTCGTCCCTAGCGGGACGCGTGTTTTTGATTGACTATTTTTTCTACCAATATTTCGTCCCTAACGGGACGGAATCTTTCTCTTCGCAACCTGCGATTATTCGCGATTGTTACCGGCATGACTTACTCTGTCACGGCACCAACGCGGGGTAAACCCCGCCGTTAACTGGGAATCTCTCATCATTCAGAATTTACCGAACGTTAACGGCGTTGGGCTTGCCCCGCGTTGTTCGACTCAACCCCCAAACACGGGGTAAACCCCGTCGTTAACTAACAACACGGGGTAAATTCCGTCGTTAACTATTAACTATCAAATGTTTTTTCGCAACCTTCCGGTTGCGGCTCTGACAACAGTTCTGACAACGACTCTGACGATGGCTCTGACGACTACACGATAACCCTATTGTCGCCCCCAAACAACAAACATACACGTTATCGCATCTCTCTTAATTCACCGACTTGTTTAATAGCGTCGACCTGTTTAATAACATCGTCAAACAATTGTTTTGCCAATTTCAGTACACGATTAGCCATTGTTGCCGGTTTGCCGTCTTTCAACCTTTCCGGCAACGGCTTGCCAATTAACTGATTGCGGAATTGCCGCTCCAACATCATTGTATTAAATTTTGCAACATCCTGGTCCTCGCCATCCTTTGATTCATACACAAATTCAGGATAATAATGATGCGCAAACGAATTACGCAAAATAGACAACGCAATTTGTTTTTGTGTCGGAATATGAGATAATGCACTCACAACCGTTGAAAAATCAACATATTCTTTTGCCTTGCCATCCGCATCAAATTTCAGAGACGGCAATTTTGCAATCACCGTTTGCTCCAATTCATGAACTTTTTGGAATACAAAAAGACGGACTTCTTCATATTTATCAAAATCATCTTGCAACTGTTGATAACCGAATCGGTCTGTTTTGTTGGCGGCATGTAATAACCGCAACAAAGACGGAATCCGAATATCATTGGTCAAACGACGGAAATTGCCGTAATTTTTCACTTTCATTTTACCGGAAAGAGTGAACGGTAAATTGACTGTCCGATTAATGTTCTTATCAATAGACGGCGGCTGATCGGCAATCGTATAGGTCAATTCGAGTTCCCGTTCTTGTTCCAGCAGGTATCGGTTATCCGCATCGTCCCCGATTTTTTGTTCAGTAATGTCGGAAAGTTTTACCTGACCGATTTGTCCTCCGAGCAGTTCACGGAAAATGTAAAACAAGACGATGTCTTGCAATTTACTTTGCCGATACTGTTTCAAAAATTTGTCAAGAGAGTTGATACGTAAAGTTAATCTTTCTTGAGTATCGGCTTTCAACGTTTTCTTTTCTGCGTTGAGTTTTTTGATGATATTTCCGTATTGCGATTGCAAATCGGTAACATTAAACGGGTTTTTGTCCACATTCTTCGTACTGAACAGCCGACCAATACGTTTGAACGGCGTACTGTTTCCGTCCCACGGCAAATCGTAAAACCATTGCATTGCGTCGCCGCTCCATTCATGATACTTTTGAATAAGGAATGTCGAATTATTCGGCAGTTGAATCGTCTTGCCATCCTGTTGAAATGTCCGCTTGGGCAATTCGGCGAATTGCGGAGAAAACTTTTCTTTAACAGCGTTTTCAATGAGTTCGGCAAATAAACCGCGAGGAAGATTCATCGGTTCGGCAAGAAGTTTTTCCGCAAAATTTTTAATGAACAAATTTTCTTGTTTACGCTCATACTGCCGCTGCAAACGGAAAACAAGATGTACATTAGTAAAATCCTGCGACGTGATAGCGTCGTTGAGAAATTGTATCTTTCGTTTCAAATACTTTTCGAAAAAATGCGGTAACGAAATCAAATCGGATTTATTGACGAGTTCATTCAAAAACGGATGCGGATAAACCGGATTGTTGATGAGACCAGCCCGTTTGAAAATATCGGGCAATTCATTTTTCGATTGATTGAATATCGCAATATTAGCCTGCAACGCTTGGAAGTTCGGAGAGGTGAGTTTACCCTGATGCACTTTGTCTGGATTAGGACGCTGTAACTTCATTAAGTCTTCAGCGAGAATTTTAGCAATATTTCCTGAATTATACCGCTTCGGCGATTTACCCGGCTTAGCGTCAAACTTGTTATCTTTTAAAAAACTTTGCAACAACTTTTCTGTACCTAATCTCATCTGCTCCAACGCAACAATCATTTTTTGTTGAATGTCGCTTGTCCGCACCGTACCGGTTTTAATGAAATGTTTCAATTCGTCCGGTAAATTATTGAATTTAAAATTATAATCCTGATAAAATTGTTGATCGTTTTGGAAAACAATTTTTTCGCCGTCAATAATTTTCTGCAAAAATTTATTCCAACGTTGCCGCAAACCACAGAGCAACTCTTGAGCTTCTTTCGCTTTACCGATAACCGCTAAAAAGGTCAACAACGGTAATTCATGGAGCGACAACCAACAGTCGGGCTTCGGATTATGCGTATTCTTGCCGTTAAGTTCAATGGTCGGCGGACCTTGGTGCAGCGCATTAAAATACAATCCGATTTGTTGCCTTTTAATACGATATTGCGGCATCATATCTTGTCGGTATTCTTTAGGAGGAGTTGCGTTTTCTTTCGGTTCCCAGTATTTTCCTTCGGGTTTTTCTCTGTTTTTTTTGTAATCACGAACAGCGTCTTGTATTCGTTGAAACGTCAGAATACGTTTACCGAGTCGGCGTTCATGCGTTTGCGTCCCGTCGATAAGTCCCTTTTCGTAGCAATCGAAAAAGTAATTGCCTAAATCAATATGGAATCCCATACCATCGAATTTATTGGTTCGGTCAAGGTAGTTCAGTGCAAGCGTTACAAAACGGTTTTCTTGTCTTAGACTCTGACGTTTGAAAAGCCGTTCGTCGTCAATGTCGTTGTTTTCACCGATATTGATGCGAAAACGTTCTTGATTTTCTTTGCTTAATAAACCGAAAAGTTCGACGGGGCATTTATGCAATTCAACGAGAGCGTCCATACCAAGTGTTTCCGGAGTTGTTTCGTCTGCGGTTTGCATACGGTTTTTCGGTAATCGAATCGTGGTCGTTTGATATGCTTTTAATGTTACGACGGCTTGTTGCGTATTTCGTCCTTCGGGCTGGTCGAGTTTCGCAAACATTAACGCAATATATTTCGGTTCAAGAAACAGCGACGCGAAAAATGCCAAACCGCGTTCCGTGAACACAGTAACATTTTTTTCGTCTTTCGTAAAGAACCGGCAAGTGAATTTCGGATTCTCATTTTTACCGACCTTCTTGCGGAGATGCAACATTGCCGTTGTTTCATTATATCCGAAGCGTTGTTTGAGTAAGCGCAGGTTGTAAGTCCAGATGTTATTGAGATTGTTCATATATTGATTAACTCTGTTCTGATATTTATCGTTTCCGTTTTTGTCAAGAATCCGAAATGCCGCCGGCGCGTGAAAATGATGCGTGTAGTAATCGCGCAACGAGTAAAGCAATTCGGCATAATAGCACAAAGCGTCGGCAACACCTTCGGGTGAAAGAGCATATTCTATGCGTTTTTCGATTTCGGAAATTTGGGTCTGGGTAAGGTTCTTTTTATCTTTGATAGGCGTTTCGTTAAATTTTTCGATGACACGCAAAAACGGCAGATACCGCAACAATGATTTAATGATTTTACGTTTGCGATCAACATTCCCCTTTGGGTCTTTGAGTTGGGCAATGATTGCCGAACAGATGATCGGACGTACGCCATCGTCTTTTAGTTGTGTATCGGTATCGC
>JAIROD010000844.1 GCA_031257725.1 Planctomycetaceae bacterium
TTACTCCGAATGACCACCCCTAGCCCCTCCGAAGGAGGGGAATTATTCCCCTCCTTCGGAGGGGCAGGGGTGGTAAAAAATAAACTTCAATCTCCGAAAAATTCCACTGATATATTACATTAATTAATTAATTAAAAGGGGTTGAGTTTGTCAAGGTGAATAACCGCCTAACGGCGTTAATTGGCTTCCCGTTTATCGTGTTGAAGCGGGATGTTTTTTCGCAACCTTCCGGTTGCGGCTCTGAAGATGGCTCTGGAGATGACTCTGAAAACAGCTCTGAAGACTGCTGTCATGGAACACGCGATAACGCTCGGCACCACAAAACAACAAACGCTACCCTAATTCGTGTTGATTGAATCTTGATGAAACGATAACTGTCAAATTGGCAGGGATTCATTTTTTTGCGAAACTCCGAAGTTCTTATTTCTATTAGAGTTATAACCAATCAGTTCTTTGGCACAAAACTTGCATTAGTTATCGGATAAAATTGTATGTACTGCCAGAGTGGAGAAAAACGGAACGGGGAAGGGAATTTTTGTCTGTTTGCCCGTTGTTTCTTCACCCCTGTTATCTGATCCCTTCAACCAAAGGAGTTACAGAACGTGTCCAAGAAAATGTCGTTTGATGACGCCGCCCGACAACCGTTGGCTGTTGGCGTCTCTAAATTAGCCCGGGCTGTCAAAAGCACTCTGGGTCCACGAGGCCGCAATGCCGTCCTTGATAAAGGTTGGGGCGCGCCAAAAATTACAAAAGACGGCGTGACTGTCGCCGAAGACATCACCCTCAACGATCCCGAAGAAAATATGGGTGCCCAAATTGTTAAAGAAGCCGCCTCAAAAACAAATACGATCGCCGGTGACGGCACCACCACCGCAACTGTTCTCGCTGAAGCAATTTATCTCGAAGGTCTCAAAATGGTCGCCGCCGGAGCAGACCCCATGGCTCTCTCCCGCGGTATCGCTAAAGGTGCCGCCGCCGTCAGCGAATCCATTTCAAAACTCGCTACCCCAGTCAGCGAAAAAAATAAAAAAGAAATCGAACAAGTCGCCGCAATCGCCGGAAATAATGATTCCGCCATCGGTAAAGTCTTAGCCGAAGCATTCGTCAAAGTCGGTAAAGACGGCGTTATCACCGTCGAAGAAGGTAAACAGTCTGAAACATACGTTGAAGTTGTCGAAGGAATGCAGTTTGATCGCGGTTTTCTCTCCCCGCATTTCGTAACAAATCCCGATGACCAAACCGTTGAACTCGAAGATGTGCTCGTTTTGGTACACGAAGAAAAAATCTCAAACGCCAAACAACTCATTCCCATTCTCGAAGCTGTTTCAAAACAAAGTAAACCATTGCTCATTATCGCCGAAGATATCGAAGGCGAAGCTCTCGCCACTCTGGTTGTCAATAAACTTCGCGGTCTCTTAAATGTTTGTGCGGTTAAAGCTCCCGGTTACGGTGACCGCCGTAAAGCAATGTTAGGCGATATCGCCATTTTGACCGCCGCAACCGCCATTTACAAAGATCTCGGCGTTCAACTCGACGCTGTAAAATTGTCCGATCTCGGACGTTGTAAGAAAGTTACGGTAACTTCGGAAAATACCACAATGGTCGGCGGCGCAGGGAAGAAAGTCGAAATCGACGGACGTGTTGCAGCAATTAAACGTGAAATCGAAACAACAACCAGTTCCTATGACAAAGAAAAATTACAGGAACGGCTTGCGAAACTTGCCGGAGGTGTTGCTCAGATTAATGTCGGTGCCGCAACGGAAACCGAACTCAAAGAACGAAAATATTTGTACGAAGATGCCCGCGCTGCCACAAAAGCCGCTCTCGAAGAAGGAATTGTTCCCGGAGGCGGTGTTGCATTGCTGCGTAGCGAAAAATCTCTCGAAAAAATCGAAGCGGTCGGCGATGAAAAGTTCGGCGTTCAGATTATTAAGAAAATTCTCGATGTTCCCGTGCGGGGTATCGCAGAAAACGCCGGCGTTGATGGAGCAGTTGTCGTCAACCGGATTCGTCAAATGAAAGGTAAAAATGACGGTTACGACGCTGATAAAAATGTTTACGGCGATTTATTCGAAGCAGGAATTGTTGATCCGGCTAAAGTTGTTAAAACAGCATTGACCAATGCCGCCAGTGTTGCCGGATTACTTTTGACTACTTCCTGTACTATCACCGACATCCCAAAAGATGAATCCGCCACACCGCCGCCAGGTGCCGGTATGGATGGTATGGGAGGAGGAATGGGGGGTATGGGTATGGGCGGCATGGGAGGAATGGGTGGTATGGGATTCTAATCTACAGTATCACTAACCACAAAATAATTATGAAGCCTTACAAAACTGATTTACCAAAAAATGTATTTAGTATCGCTTTTTGGTGCAGAATTTTGTCATGGAAATATTGGGTTCGACTACCAAAGCGACTAAAAACCAAATGGTATTGGTCAATTTGGAAACGAACGACCGGAAAAAAACGTTATGGAATTGGTGTTTTAGAAAGTTTTGCAAGATGCGGCGAAGATTTGATTGCTCTTCACATTTGGAAAGAAGTTCTTGGGCGTTCCGGTTATCCAAACTATTTGGACATCGGTGCTCACCATCCCGAATATGAAAGTAATACCTGTTTGTTTTACAAAAACGGTTCTCGAGGAATTAATATTGAACCAGACCCAATGTTGTTTGAACGATTTCTCATTCAACGTCCTGAAGATATTAATTTAAATTTCGGAATTGGTTTCGAGAAAAACGAGGAAGCGGAATTTTTCGTTATGCAAACTCCAACACTCAATACCTTTTCGCGTGAAGTGATGGAACAAATGGTTAATATTGATCGGCATAAATTAAACCGTATCATTAAAATTCCCATGAGAACCATCGTTTCCGTACTGGATGAGCATGGAAATAAAACACCTGATTTTGTATCAATTGATGTTGAAGGACTTGATGATCAAATCGTTAAGTCATGGGATTTTGTTAAGTATCGTCCGGCAATTTTTTGTATTGAAACCGGTGTAAGTCGGGAAAATTATGCGAAAATAGCCGGACTCATGATGAAAAGCGGCTATATGCCCTTTGAATCAACCAACTTAAATACTTTTTTTGTCGAAGGTAAACTTTTAAAAGAAAGGGAATGATCACTTTGATCGGAATCCTTTCCATTGATAAGAATTTTTACACGAAAGGGAAAATACTATGTCGAAAAAAATTAATTTGAAACCGTTGGATGATCGTATTGTCGTTCAACCAGTTGAGGCAGAAGAAAAAACTGCCGGCGGTCTCTTTCTACCGGATACCGCCAAAGAAAAACCGCAACGCGGAACCGTTATTGCAGTCGGACCCGGCAAATTGCTGGATTCCGGTGACCGCGCGGCGTTAAGTGTTGCCATCGGTGACGAAGTGATCTACGGTAAATATTCCGGCAGTGACATTGAAATCGATGGTCAAGAAATCAAAATATTGCGTGAATCCGATGTTCTCGCTAAAGTTGTTAAGTAGTGACGCGTTGATTGTGAATAGTAAAAAGCAACAGGAATATCAAATTGAAAATCAATTTCGATTGTAACCTTTTTTACTATTCACTATCGATTGTTGTTACAAACTATTTTACTATTAAATTAACAATAAACTATTCACTATTAACAAATATGGCAAAACAACTTATTTTCAGTGATGAAGCCCGAAAGAAAATTCTGGACGGCGTTAATAAACTGGCGGATGTCGTCGCCGTAACAATGGGACCGACTGGTCGTAACGTTATTTTGAACAAATCTTACGGCGGTCCTACTGTTACCAAAGACGGCGTTAGTGTCAGTAAAGAAATTGAACTGGAAGACCCTTTTGAAAATATGGGGGCAAAACTGGTCAATGAAGTTGCGTCAAAAACTTCCGATCAGGCAGGCGACGGAACCACCACCGCCACCGTCCTCGCCCGTGCTATTTTCAAAGAAGGTCTCAAAAATATTGCCGCCGGAGCGAATCCGACTGCACTGCGCCGCGGTATCGATAAAGCGGTGGACGCTGCGGTCGAACAACTCGCCTCCCTCGCCAAAGCGGTAACAACAAAACAGGAAATCGCCAATGTCGGCACCATTTCCGCTAATAACGATACGGAAATCGGCAACCTTCTCGCTGAAGCAATGGAAGCAGTCGGAAACGACGGCGTTATCACGGTTGAAGAAGGAAAAACCGCCGAAACAACATACGAAGTGGTCGAAGGGATGCAATTCGACAAAGGTTATATCTCGCCGTATTTTATTAACGATACGTCGAAAATGAATTGTGTTCTGGAAAACGCGCTGATCTTGTTGCACGAAAAAAAGATCAGTAATATCCGTGAATTGATTCCGTTACTCGAAAAAGTTTCGCAATCAATGAAACCGTTGTTGATTATTGCCGAAGATGTCGATAACGAAGCAATGACGATGCTTGTGGTCAACAAGTTGCGCGGAGTTCTTAATGTCGCCGCCGTCAAAGCTCCGGGATTCGGCGATCGGCGAAAGGCAATGTTACAGGATATTGCCGTTCTGACCGGCGGAGTGGTTATCAGCGAAGATCTCGGAATTAAACTCGAAAACGTTACGCTCGAACAACTCGGTAAAGCGCAACAAATTACTGTCGATAAAGATACTACCGTCATCGTTAAAGGGGGCGGGAAAAAAGATGAACTGAAATCGCGAATTGATTTGTTGAAAAAACAAATCGAAACAACGGAAAGCGATTATGATCGTGAAAAATTTCAGGAACGTCTTGCAAAATTGAGCGGCGGTGTTGCGGTTATTCAGGTCGGAGCCAGTACCGAAGCCGAAATGAAACAGAAAAAAGCCCGAATTGAAGATGCGCTTCACGCAACCCGTGCAGCCGCTCAAGAAGGTATTTTGCCCGGCGGCGGTGTTGCGTTGCTCCGTTGTAAGGAAGCCGTTGAAAAAGTTCGCAGTTCCGTAAAAGGAGACGAAAAAGTCGGCGTTGATATTGTGTTGCGCGTTTTGGCAAAACCAATGATTCAGATTGCCGAAAATTGCGGACTCGACGGATCGGTTATTGCCGATGAAGTGTTGCAAAAACCAACGAATACCGGTTACGATGCCAACGCCGGAAAATATGTTGACATGTTCAAAGCAGGAATTATCGATCCGCTCAAAGTGGTTCGTACTGCCCTGACCAATGCCGCAAGTATTTCAGGGTTGATGTTGACCACCGAAACACTCGTTACCGATTACAAAAAAGAAGATAAAAATGATATTTACGGTGCAGTTGTCTAAATCACTCCGCCAATAAATATTGTCTTCTACCGCACAACATCGAAAATGTTGTGCGGTATATTTTTCAAACTTTGGACGAATTGGCTCATGCAATTAACAGACTATTATTCAGATTATTCGTTTTAATAACTCATGTTACGCATTCGGAGACTCCATATAACAGCCGAACAACGCCTTTAGGCGTTCAACGTGCATAACCGCCGGTTTTAACCGGCAGATGTTGGTGTCATCTTTCGCCAACCCCTTTAGGGGTTGCACCAAAGCGGTATGGAAACTTGTAAACGATATATTTTTTAGTACAACCCCTAAGAGGGGTTGAGTTTAGGGGCGGTACTTTGCCGCCGGTTCGGTATTTACTTGAAACTGGCGGCGGTTATTCACATAAAACGCCTATGGCGTTAAATCAAACCAATGCGTAACATGAGATAATAAAATAAAAAATGATGAATACATACATCATATCATACGATTTAATCAATCCGGGACAAAATTACGAAAACCTCCTGAAAAAAATACGTTCATTTTCCTCTTGGGCAAGACTTGG
>JAIROD010000845.1 GCA_031257725.1 Planctomycetaceae bacterium
CAACTCCTGAATTTCAGGCTTGAGGAAAAAACGTAAAAATTTCTGAGCCGTCTTAACATCCTTCAACTTATTCTTGCAAAACGCATCATGTTGATACTTTTTCTTAAACTCGTCAAGAGTTGGGGAAGCGGGCGGCGTGTCCAATGACGATTGACGGAGTGGTAAATCGTTAGACATAAATTATCCTCAATAAGAATCAAATTATAGCTCGAAAAAACTTCTTATAATTTCACTAGGTTTCTATCGGTTTTCATTAAATATAGAAACCATTATTGGTTGTTGAAAAATCTCATTGTACTATCGGGTATCTCTAAATAATTCAATTTTTTATTTTCAACCGATTAGTTAATATAATGGGAAAACCAGATCAACCGCTGCGACTGTGGGTGAAAACCCTTCGGCGAAAGGATCGCCTACCTCTTGAATCAAACAAAACAACCAATATATCATACCGTTGACGGTATAGTTAACGACGGGGTTTAGCCCGTGTTTTTCGGTTAAGCCTAATAACGCGGGGCAAGCCTACGCCGTTAACGTTCGGTAAATTCCGAATGATTTTGAAATTACCAACGTTCTTTTTTGGTTACGGCTTTTTGTTCTTTGTTTTCAGGGGTACGGCAGACCATCCAAAACAGCAGCGGCGCACAAAGTCCTATGGTACTGTACGTCCCAAACGCAACACCAAGCGAAATAGTAAACGCAAAAGTGTGAATTCCTTGACCGCCCCAGAAGTATAAAATTATCGATACTATAAATGTTGTCAATGAGGTCAGAACTGTTCGGGATAACGTTTGGTTGATGGCGTTGTTAATCATTTTACCGGTTAGAGTCGGACTTTTGCCGATATTCTCGCGAATCCGGTCAAAAAGAATAATGGTATCGTTAATCGAATAGCCGATAATCGTCAGGAATGCGGCTACCACCGGTAATCCGATTTTAAATTCTTCAATCTGTAAAAATGAGAGAGGAGTTGCCAACCAAGCACTGATCGCAATTAACCCCAAAACAACCAACACATCATGGAATAATCCAATCGCCGCAACAAGACCGTAAACCAAACGGTGGAACCGGAACGAAATATAGATAACAATAAATATCAGACTGGCAACAATGGCCGCCAAACCCGCCACACGAGTGTCATAAGCAACCGATCCGCCAACTGTTGTGGACGTTGGAAAATACGGTATTCCATCCGTTTCCGCTTTTAAAGACCCCAAAATCTTTTCCAGAATTTCTTTCGACGCTTGCGCCTTGATTGTCCAATCAGCATAAGATTGTTGACTGCCCGCCGTAAAGTTTTCACGCGAAACAAAAAATGAAAAATCGTTTTCCAACTCTTGGGCAGTAACCGCTTTTTGAATCGCCGCACGAAGCATCGAATGCAATGCGTCATGGTTGGTTGTTGGAAATACGTTTAACTGAACAACCGTTTCATCGTGTTCGCCTGCTTTGACCGTTTCGCCGATCGTGTAATCCAATTGACAATATTCCAACGCATCGCCAAATGTTTCTTTCAGAATGTTGCGGACGGTTACTAAATATTGTTCCGGTTTTACCTCGCGTCCGCCGGTGAGTTGCGGAATGGAGGTTGTGATAATGAAATGCGTATTTTCCCGCGATTTGGCATCCGGTCCGTTGTCGAGATTCAGTTGGACATTTTGAACCGCAAGATCATTCAAACGGTTTTCTTCCTCCGCAATCGTTTTGTCTTTTTCGTAAAGTTTGGAGCGGATTTGTCCAATGTCCTGCGATTCTTTGTACACCACCTCAACGGAAACACCGCCGACAAAATCAATGTCAAGAATGCCCCGTCCCCGCTCCACCACCGCAGCAAGCCCAATCACAATCAGAGCGGCAGAAAATAGAATACAAATAAATCGTAATTTAAGAAAATCGAAATTAGGACGGTGAAAGAGTTGGAGCATGTGAAAGGTTTTCACCCAACGCTGCGCTTCGAAAACATCCATGATCACCCGCGCACAATAAACAGCCGTAAACATATTCAACGCAATACCAAGAAATAAGGTTACCGCAAAACCTTTCACTTGTTCCGTTCCCACCACAAAGAGAATCACTCCAATCGCCATCGTGGTGATATTCGAGTCGAAAATAGCGGAAAACGCTTTTGCGTAACCGTTTCTGATTGCCATACGAAGCGATGATCCGGCGGCAAGTTCTTCACGCAACCGTTCATAAATCAGAATATTCGCGTCCACTGCCATTCCGATTGTCAAAACAAGTCCGGCAAGACCGGGCAACGTAAACGCCGCATGAAGAGCCAACATGACGGCAACCAACAACGCCGTATTCGTAACAACACAGAAACAGGCAATAAGACCGATCAGACGATAATAAATGACCATGAAAATCATAATGGCAACCGCCGAAAAAATCAACGCAACTTTGCCTTTTTGAATGGTGTCCGCTCCGAGTGTGGCGCCGATCAAAAGACGGCTCACCGGTTCTTTACTCAAATCAGCCGGTAATGCTCCGGCGGTGAGAATATCAATCAGGTCGTCAATATCCTTATTCAGTTGAACCCGTTCCTCATCCGTTTCACGCTTGCGGAATGTAATAATTCCATGATCGGAAATAACCGCCTCAATATAAGGAGCGGAATACAGTTGATCGTTCAGAATAATACCGAGTTGCCGTTTTAGGCGTGATTGGACGGGATCGGGACGGTTTGCGCTGGTCAGACGTTTGAACTTGCCCGCTCCGACAACATTGAAACTAAAAGAAACTCCCGGCTCATTCTTTTCTCCCATTCCGCGGCCAATATGAGTCAGCGATTCGCCGGTAATATCGACTCCGTCATTGAAAAGCACCAACACTTCCCATTGTTCTTGGCGTTGGCGGAGAACGATGTCTTGATTGTGGATAAAATCATCTTTTTCCGATTCAACAAGCGGAATCCACCGCGCTAACAATTTTCCCGCCGCATCACGAATATCCCGACCCGATTCTTTTTCACCGCGTGCAATAATATCCTTGTCTTTATCATAAAGTTTGGAGGCAAGAATTCGGAACGTTAACGAACCGGATTCGCTGATAACACGCTCAATTCTTGCAACTTCCGCGTCTTCCGCATGGGGAATC
Organism: Planctomycetaceae bacterium; assembly: GCA_031257725.1. GTDB lineage: Bacteria > Planctomycetota > Planctomycetia > Pirellulales > Thermoguttaceae > WRKP01. Next base: position 3,100 of record JAIROD010000845.1, read on the forward strand.
ACCACCTGAATTTGACGCATTCCCAATTTGGTAATGGCAATTTCACGAACACCGCCGGGATTGATTCGTTTGGTGATCGCCCGCGTCAGTTTCTCCATATCAAGTTCACCGGTACCGGTGGAACCATCCGATTTCTGAATCGGAATGGCATCGTAAACCAACACCACGCCGCCCTGCAAATCAATACCAAGCGTCAACCGATGCCAACCAAGTATCACTGCGGCAATACTGCCCAAAAATGCCAGCAACACAATAAAAATTTTAGTTTTGTGATCCGGCAACCGCCAAATTTTTGATAAATAATGTCCGGAAAAGAAACAACCAAACACCAGCAACAAAAAAACGAACCATGAAAATGTCGATGTTTGCCAAAACGAGACCGGCGGTTTCTTCTGATCCTGTTGAGTTTGAGCCGCCTCCGCATGTTCCGTTGTCTCGCTGTGAGCATGATCGTGATCGTGCGCATGATCGTGATCGTGAGCAGGGGCAAAGGTTGACGGCGCATTCGGATCACTTGCAGCAGGATCAACAATAGGAAATGTAATTGGTGTTGCACCGGATTCTGTCGGCGTTGCGTCGGTTGGTAACGTTTTGTCAACAACAGAGTTCTCTCCGTCTTTCGGCGTTGATTCCGCGTTGGTCGGCGTTGATTCCGCGTTGGTCGGCGTTGATTCCGCGTTGGTCGGCGTTGATTCCGCGTTGGTCGGCGTTGACTCCGCGTTGGTCGGCGTTGACTCCGCGTTGGTCGGCGTTGACTCCGCGTTGGTCGGTGCCGGAGTTGCAGAAACAGCCGCTTCCTGCGCAGTGTTTTTCGATAAACTCTGCATATAGAACAAACCCAGAATCAGGGCAATCACCACAAAATTGAGAATTCTTGGAAAAGAAATCCGGTTCATTTTTAAATTGAAAATTAAATTAGGATTGAAATACTATATTCCTCACACTTTAAAACGATGTTTTCATTTCTAAAATCGTTGTGTACCTTGTGAAAAACGTTGTGAATTTTGTGTTAAAAAAACCTAATGTTGGTTGGTTTTCAACATAATGAACACAGGAAATCACATAACACACACAAACTGAATTTTAAAGTAGGATGAATACGCTGAATAATTACGTTTTTTTCGATTTCAAACGATTGAAATCAATGTTAATTCGTCACGGAATTAATCCGGCACGAATCTTTTGGTTCACGAATATTCATGAATGTCCATGATTTTTTTCGTGAAAATTTGTGTCAATTCATGAATAAAATGAGAATGATCTCAATTTGTCCATTCTGAAAATTTTGTTATACTTTTCTCACTTTAAAATTCGGTTTTGTAAGAATAAAAGGCGATGAGTCTCTTATTTAAAAATCCTGTAAATCATGTTTATCCCGTCAAAATCGGTCTCGCCTGTCAAAAAACAAAAACCGAATTTTCAAGTAAAAAAAGTAGTAATATATCAGTGGAATTTTTCGGAGATTGAAGTTTATTTTTTACCACCCCTAGCCCCTCCGAAGGAGGGGAATGATTCCCCTCCTTCGGAGGGGCTAGGGGTGGTCATTCGGAGTA
>JAIROD010000847.1 GCA_031257725.1 Planctomycetaceae bacterium
GGGGTGGTCATTCGGAGGAAACGACTGAATAGTTAAAAAAAAAATATTTCACTGATATATTACGATTTTTGATGTTTCCCTCTCGTTAGGCTTGCGCCTTTTCAGGGCGAAAGAATGACCGTCTCCCACAAACGGAAAATGTTCCCGAACAGTTCATCTCTGGGTCTGAGTGGTTCGTGGTTCATCTCTGGAGCTGAGCGGTTCATCCCTGGGGCTGAGTGATTCATCCCCGGGGCTGAGTGATTCATCCCCGGGGCTGAGCGGTTCATCCCCGGGAATGAATGACTCATTCCCAAAATTGGGCGGCGATTGTCTTGATATGGTTTTATTATGGTCATGACGGTAAAGTTGAAAAGTTTGTGATGATTCAGCGGAATTTTCATAAATTTGTTTACAGATAGAAATCCGAATGTAGTTGACGGTTTTAACTATTCAATCGCGGTCAATGTTCCTTTTTCTGTCCCGTTAGGGACCACCTATTGGTAGAACATGATGTCGATTAAAAACGCTCGTCCCGTTAGGGACGAAATATTGGTAGAAAAACACCAAGCATAAATTTCACCAATATTGCGTCCCTACGGGACGCGGATAACTTTGTTATACCGTTTTCTACCAAGATGTCGTCCCTAACGGGACGGGAATATTCGGAAAGACAACCAAACCACTGAATAGATACGTAATTTTTAGTGTGTTTCGTGTTTAAAATAGACAGCGACTTTTGGTACCTGTCTTGCATAATCAGATGTCATATTGTACAATTTACTAATGTTTTTTGCTGATAAGTGAAACTAAATTATCCTTTGTATTCCCTTTCGATAAACTTTACAGTCTGAGTAAAAATATTGTTATGAGTCCGTTTATAGAGAACACGAAACCGCCCAATATATTTATTACAAAAATTAATATTGGCAAAGTGAGGAATCTCCGCAATATTGAGATTCCTCTTATTGACAACGAGAATGTGCGCAAACACCTGATTATTACCGGCAAAAACGGCAGCGGGAAAACGAGTCTGTTAGAAGCCGCAAGCGAATTTTTTAGCGGGAAAACAAACTCTAAATTTGAATTAATGTTACAAACCAACATTCCGCTTCCTTCGTTGCGTTCCAAAGAATTTATCCGCTTGTTTGTTCCTGCTCAACGTGAAATCAGATTTAAGACGACAAAAAACATCGAAAAAATTCTTTCGGTCGGCACAGGAATTAAACCGATAAGCAACTCCCAATTTATCAAATATTTGGTCTATTGGAATTATCAAAAAATGGTCGGCGAAAATGGAAACCGAGAACGGTATGAAAAAATCGTTCATATCAAAGAATGGTTTGACAATTTTCTGAATGTGTTGCGGGAAGTCTATGATTGTCCTACGTTGACGTTAGAACACGACAGCGAAAATCTCAATTTTATCATTCATATTCCGAATTATCCGCCGTTTAGTTTGAATGAAATGGCTGACGGTTATTCCGCATTTTTAAAAATCGTTATGGAATTGATGATGCGTATGGGTAATCCGGCTGAACCGCATTACAATAATTCAGGTATTGTACTGATTGACGAAATTGAAACACATTTGCATGTTGAGTTACAAAAACGGGTGATGCCGTTTTTAGTCAAAATGTTTCCGAACATTCAATTTATTGTTTCGACTCATTCGCCGTTTGTGATTACTTCGCTTGACAATGCTGTTGTCTTCGATTTGGAAAAACAGCAACGAATGGAGAATTTGTCGGAGTATTCTTACGAGGGAATTATCGAATATTACTATAACTCCGATAAGTATTCGCTAAAAGCAAAGGAACTGTTCGAAAAATATCAACAGTTAGCGAATCGACGCAACCGCAGTAAACAAGACAACGAAAAATTAGCGGAGATCATTTTGCAATTTAGGCGAATACCCTATCGAGTTGCTCCTGAATTAGTCCGCTCGTTTGCCGATATGGAAATGAAACGGAAAGGAGAAAAAAATGATTAAGCTAAGCAAAAGTCCTTTACCGCAAGGAGTTGTTATAAAAAACGAAAAAGACTATCGCACAGATCCGGTTTTATCGCTTATTGATAAAGATTGTTTGGGTAAATGTTATCTTTGTGAATTGAAACCGTTGACGAGTATCAATGTAGAACATCGTATCCCGCACAACGGTAATATTGCACTGAAATATGATTGGAATAATCTCTTTTTGAGTTGCGTCCATTGTAACAATCAAAAGACAGCACTGGAGAAAAATGCAAAAAACGCTAGTCGTCAATTTCAGATATTTGATTGTATTAACGATGATCCTGAATCTTATATTGCCCTTTCTCTTTCAGCCGTCAATTTTAAGACCTGTGTGCTTGTTATCAAGACGCAAAACGGTATGAATGTCGATTCAACGGTTGCTTTACTCGAAGAAATTTATAACGGTTCGACTGACTTGAAGAAGTTAGAAAGCAAGAAACTGTGTCAACTAATAACAGAAAAAATGGACGATTTTGATAATCTTGTTCAATCATTTATTTCAGAAACAGATATTGAGTTAAAACAAATATTTCACGGCAAAATCAAGGCGGCAATATCCCGTTCAACAGCGTTTGCTGCTTTCAAGCGGAAAATCATACGAGACAATCCCGACTTATCGGCAAAATTTGCGCAAGAATTGCTCTGAATTGTGTGTCCCTACCGTCCCTTATGTCCCTTTTAAAAATAGCGCAGGGTACCCCCTGCCGTTAAACACGATCATGAAACGAACAAATCGTCCTCCGTTTATATTCCGTTTAATGCTTTTATCGGTTTTTCTTCCGATATTTATTTTAGCCGGAACTTTTTTTGTCAATATGATAATGGATGAACCCGATCTGTTTTGGCAAAACGTAACATTACTAAATGGCATTCCGAGTGTGTGGTTTATTTTATTTTTGATAACATTTACGTTGTCGATTGGAATTTGGATTTTTTGGAGCGGTCGATGTCTGTTGCCGTTTTTTGTTACTGGAACAGTCTATTGGGGGTTCTGGCTGCTGCTGTGCTTAGGCATGGGTTTAGACTTAAGTTTTGGTTTGAAAGCCTATACGCCTCCGGAAAAACGGATGATTTATTGGAACAACAGTACGAATATTCCTGCCGGAACCGACGTGTATTGCAACGGAATTTATCTTGGTCAAATTCCGTTGAAAATACGAGTGAACGAATTAGTGGACAAAGTCCCGGAATGGACAAGTCCGCCGGAACAATATTTTTATGCAGAAAATATTGTACAAATTTATACATGGTTTCATTGGGATGATTTCCGTAAAGAGCGTTTTCTGGAAACGAAAGAATTATTGGGTCTTGAAACAAAATCTGAAACATTATCACATACTGTTAGAAAAAAACTATCCGCAAAGTATGATAGCGGTTGCCGTTACTGGTGGCGTCTTGAAAATAATAAAAGTCAAATTCTCGTTCAAAAAAACTTCTCCTCTTCTTATTATCTCCATAATTCGTTTGAAAAAGTACACGAATATTATATCAATCTCAATATCAATACGAATAATGTCTTTTCTCCGTCTGCCGTAATTCATGCTTGGTTGTTGGCTCATGTTCTTGCGGAACTCACAGAGTCGGAAAAAAACGATTGGGATAAGCATGTTTTAAAACATTGGTCATTGCTTAGTACACTGTTACCCGATGATTTATTGATAGAATCCCAAAAATATGATTCAAAAAATCCGAATGATCCGTGTGTTAAAAAATTTGAAACGGCATTAGATTCGGTTGCGCGGTTGAAATATGGGCTTTCCAATCCGCCGACAGAAGAGGAATGCCGTCAACTTCTGGCAAACTGGGTTAATCAATCAATTGATAACCAACAACCTTTTGCAACCAGCCATATTTATAGCCCTCTTGCCAATATTGGTTTCAATGATCGATCTTGTATCACTAATGGTGAAACGCCACTGATTGACGCTGCAATTAAGTTAATGGGTGAAACGGTTCGAAAACCGCTTGCCGAACAATGGAGAACAAATTATTATCGATCCGACAATGGTTGGGCACCGCTGATGTATATTTCAGAAAAAGATTGCGGCAAGGAATATTTTGGCGATATGGTACGTTATTTAGCAACAACTTACAACGGACCGGTGGAACTTCTGAAAAATCAAAATGAACAAGTTATTCCGTTATTCAGAACACTTCTGTATCGTAAAAATATTCTTGATCTTGTGAAACAGGATACCAACCGTTATCAACAATCCATTTTTGGTTCCATTATTTTCTATGGTTCTATAGATAATTCATTGTTGGATACAACCTTTCATGAATACCTTATTCAAGTCCTTTCCGACCCCAAACTTCAGAGAACAAACACAGACGCTGAAAAACTAAACACCACTATTTACCGAATGCTTTCTGAACGAATTTTACGAATGAATAAAGAAGAAACAGACAAAGAGGAATTAAAAGTCCGGATTACTTCGCTCCCGTTAAAACAAACGGTTAAAGATTCTTTATTGCATATAATTCATTGGGAAAATAACAAAAAAGAAAACAATATCGAAACAAATTCATCGTTGACTAATATTCTTCAGCGGGCAGTCGGAAACGAAGCGATTATTAGAACGAGAAAAACTATTGAAGACGTTAATCATTGGTTTGCGGAAAATCCAAACGGAACACTTCAACAATTTTTCCAGACATTTGAAAACGATTTTGAGTTAGAGTTATTGAAAGAAAATAATGTACAAAAAAAATCCGAACATAACGTTCTCAACCTTAGACCAATGTTTTCGGGGCAAGAGGATTTTATTGGAACGAAATTTTATCTTCCGCAGTATTTAGTAATCGCCTTGCTGGAAATGAATACGCCGGAAATACAAAAAACAATTAAACAACTTTGTAATAACGAAGTTGACCGAGAAATTGTTTTAACGGCGATTAGTTTGAAGTTTTTGTCCGAAAATATTAGATTAGGAGATATTAGAATGTCTCCTTTCGAATATATGCGTTTCTATACTATCGAATATTTGTATTTTGGTATTATTGATTATCCCGATTATATTCTTGATATTTTTGAGACATTAACCGAAGTGGAAAGGACGGAATTTATTTCAAAATTATTATTGTGTCCATCGCCGCGAGCCGGACAAATTTTAGAAAAATGGTTGCAAACGGAAGACAAAATATTGAATCAAAAAATTGACCATGTTTTAAAAATCCGGCAAAAACGAAAAATGATTCGAGAAGAAACAAAGAAATTGTTTTACGAATTGGTTGAAGAAAAAATCATTCCCGATGATTTATTGGTTCCACAAACGCCTTGGGTTTGGCAAGACGGAAAATATGTACACTTGAATCCCTAGTGTTTCGATTGTTGCTAATGGGGAGTGTTTGGTAACTGTCTATTTTATCATCAATCCGTTTTCTCATCATTCCTGTACCAATTGCATTTGGTTTGAATGATTCTATGGTCTAATCCCGCAGGGATGACACTTTATTAACCGTATGCTTTA
>JAIROD010000767.1 GCA_031257725.1 Planctomycetaceae bacterium
TTTCTACCAATATTTCGTCCCTAACGGGACGAGCGTTTTTAATCGACATCATTTTCTACCAAGATGTTGTCCCTAACGGGACAGAAAAAGGAACATTGACCGCGACTGAATAGTTACAATTTTTTTTCGGAAATTTTATACAAAACTTCTAAAATTCTTTTACGTCAATCCATGACATTAATTTGCGAAGGCGGCGTCCGACTTCTTCGAGTTGATGTTGCCGTTGGATTGCACGGATACGTTTGAACTTCGGCGCCCCGACTTTGTTTTCAAGCAACCACTCTCCGGCAAACTCACCGGTTTGGATTTCGGTCAAAATCTTTTTCATTTCGGCTTTGGTTTCATCGGTAATAATTCGAGTACCGCGGGTGTAGTCGCCAAATTCTGCCGTGTTTGAAACACTGTACCGCATGTAATTCAAACCGCCTTGATAAAACAAGTCAACAATCAATTTGAGTTCATGCATACATTCGAAATAAGCCATTTCGGGTTGATAACCGGCTTCGACTAATACTTCAAACGCCTTCTGAACCAATGCGGAAACTCCACCGCAAAGAACAACTTGTTCGCCAAACAAATCGGTTTCCGTTTCTTCCGCAAAAGTTGTTTCGATCACACCGCCGCGAGTTCCTCCGATTCCTTTGGCATAAGCCAACCCGATTTTTCGTTCTTTTTCTCCCGCCCCTTCGCCCAGAGCAATGAGACATGGAACACCGCCGCCTTTGGTAAATTCACTTCGCACAAGATGCCCGGGACCTTTCGGAGCAATAAGAATTGCGGTCACCCCTTCAGGCATGTTAAACTGACCATAATGGACATTGAAACCATGCGTGGCGATAATGAGATTCCCTTGGGAAAGATTGGGGCGAATCTGCGTTTCAAAAATACCCGCCTGAAATTCATCGGGCAACGTCAGAACAATCAAATCAGCACGTTTAACCGCTTCCTCTGTGGTGAGCGGTTTGAATTTGTCACGAACAGCCAATTCGTAATTCGGTGTTCCTTTGACTTCGGCAACGATCACTTCACAACCGCTGTCACGAAGATTTTGGGCGTGCGCATGACCCTGCGAACCATAACCGAGAATCGCAATCGTTTTGCCCTTGAGTTTAGAAAGATCAGCGTCTTTTTCGTAATAAATTGTTGCAGCCATTATGGAAAGGGGGTAGAAAGTTGAAAATGGAATTGAAAATTGAAAATTGAAATCAATACGATATGCCGTTAAAAAAGGTTTGTCGTCGATACAAAACAGCATTTATTGACGGGCATAAAATATACAGCAAAAAATTAAGTTGGCAATAGGGGAGCGTTTTTTCTATTGTGTGTGACAGTCAACGGTAACTGTAATTCTTTTGTCCTGAAAAAGCCCCTGTTGGCGAATGGAAATTAAAAAACAACAGCGTACAACACAAAATAGGAATCTCTCCTCATTCAGAATTTACCGAAAGTTAACGGCGTGGGCTTGCCCCGCGTTGTTAGGCTTAACCCCCAAGCACGGAGTACCCCCCGTCGTTAACTATTGGGAATCTCTCCTCATTCAGAATTTACCGAAAGTTAACGGCGTGGGCTTGCCCCGCGTTGTTTGACTTAACCCTAAAGCACGGGGTAAACCCCGTCGTTAACTATTAATTAATGGGTTGAAAATAAATAATTGAATTATTAGAGATGCCCAAATGGAAAACCAACTGGTGCAACCTTTTGGCGAAAGGTTGCCTACCCCAAATCAACCTCATTTAACAACCAGCCTCTGAACGTTAGGGAAAATTTTTATCGTGTAAATTTTTTCCAGGTGAACAGCGCGGCAATACCGCCGACAATAACACCAAGCAATGCCAGAACCGGAAATTGAAGCCAATGATTTTGTAAAGCGCGTGGAAAGTTGAGAAAATAAAGTCCCACACAAACAATCATCACTGAAAAATTGAACACAACAATAGAATTCATTAACCGGTTCTTTTTTTCTTCATCGCTCATTGGTTCGACCGATTCTGATTTTGCCGCCGAACTTTTTGACGATGGGGCGGGTGTTCCTTTGGCGGCGGCGGTCGAACCATCGGTTTTCCGAATAAGTTGAACCGCATCACGCGGATAATATTTGGCAATAGCCGTATTGATTTCGGCAGGAACACAAATCGTACTCCGAACCGGCATATCAAAAATCATCCGCAATTCTTCTTCAACATCAGGATTCACCGGTTTCGGGGATGCCAACAACAATTGACCGCGATCAACCATAAGCGGTACAAAGGAATGTTGACGTGCGGTGTTGGGATTGATCTGCGGAGCAATCGTTTCATCAACCCCAATGTCTTCCACACTAACAAACGGCAACCCTATCGATTCGGCATAAGCAAGCATCACCACTTCCGCCGCCGCAATTTTCTGTTGCAACACCGCTTCCTGAAGATCAATACCCACCGTATCGGCATAACTCTTAACCTGTTTCATCCGATCAGATGGAACAATATTATTGGCAATCAAAATTTGTTCCAAACTTCGTCGTGCTTTGGCGGTTTCAATTTTTCGACCAAGCGAAATATCATATTCGAGTTTTCTTGCCGTGTCCGTCAGGCAAAGCATCGCCTTCGCCAATTCGTTCAGCAACACCTGAGTTTCCGACGCATAATCGCCGGACGCATATTTCCGAACATGGGCGTTCATTTTCCGGTAGTTGTCCCGAATTTTCGACGCATCATCTTCAAATGCTTTCAAACGAAGGAGTTGATAATAATTCAAGGGGCGGTTCGGTTCTTGAATACCAAGCCAATCACGATAAACATCAATCTGTGCTTTAGCCATAATTTATTAAGTTTATTAAGTTTATTAAGTTTATTAAGTTATAAATTAATTGACCCACTGTTAATTGATTTTCCCAAAATAGATAAAATTGGGCAATCAAGGTTTTTACCCAAATTCAATTATTTTAAAATATTACAAAGATTTTCGTTTTTAGCAATACTTTTCACATAATAGTTTCTATTTTTTCATAACTCTCAAAGGGAAGCGTTTGTTGGGCATCTCTAATAATTCCATTTTTTATTTTCAACCCATTAATTAGTAAGTTAATAGTTTAACGACGGGGTTTACCCCGTGTTTTAGGGTTAAGTCGAACAACGCGGGGCAAGCCCACGCCGTTAACGTTCGGTAAATTCCGAATGATGAGAGATTCCCACTTAATACTTAATACTTAATACTTAATACTTAATACTTAATACTTAATACTTAATACTTAATACTTAATACGTTTGGGGACAACTTTTGCGGTTGTCCCCAAACAACAAACGCGCTTCAGGCATTAAAACATTTCATTGACTACTACGAAAGAATCGGTAACAATTTGTGGAATACGGATTGGTTTTCCTGTTGCGAGATTGACAAACGCCCAGAGTGTTTCCGCTTCCGAAATAACCGCCTGATCACTCTTGCGGACAAACCGGTATTTTCGTGTGGAACGAATATTTCGCCAATCGCTAATCCATGTTTTTACCCTCAACTCATCGCCTTCCAATGCCGGAATAAGATATTCAATCGTATGCCGCCGGGCAAACCAAGTCGAACCAAGTTCAAGATAACGTTGCGACAACCAACCATTAGCGTTGGAATGCGCAATCGCCGCCTCGTTCATCCAACGAAGATAACAAAGATTATTCGCATGCCGGTTTTCGTCAATATCCGACGGAAGAACAATAACGTTGTGTTCGTAAATTGGAATCATTTTGGGGGTTGGGATTAGGGAACCTCTAAAAATTCTTTTCGCGATGGTACATTGTACAACGACGGAGTGAACCGCATCGTTAACAACGAAACGTAACTGTCTATTTTAAACACGAAACACACTAAATTTCACGAAACACACTAAAAATTACATAAAATCCTTTTCGTGAAATTTTGTGAAATTTCGTGTGTTTCGTGTGTTTCGTGTTAAAAAAATTAAAATGAAATAGACAGTTACAATGAAACAACCAAACGAAAAATTCCATTGAATCGTTGCGTTTATATCATCCGTTTGCGGCACCAACTGCAAAATCACTTTTTATTAAAAATGGAGACGCAAACTTGTTCCGAAAATATCTTCATTTCGGCTGCGGTAACTCGAACCGATATTTTGTTGCGAATGGACATATTCGACAATCCAACGGATATTTGATGTCCAGAACCAATTAACACCGAAAATTAAATCATTTTGTCGTCCGCCGTTACCTTGAGCGTTCCGCCAATCCAGCAGGTCGAGATAACTCCATTGGAGAATCAACTGCCACGCCCCAAAACCGTCAATCAGATTCCATTCTCCAAACTTAAACGGATGAAAATTATGTTTAACTTTTGCTGCGCCGAATGTTCCGCTTTTTAACTGATAACTTCGGTGATCATTGGTCAGAAAATAACCCAATTCGATATAACCGCCGGTTGCCGTCCGGTCAGGAGAATAAACGTGCGCTTTGGAAACGTAATCGGCATATCGGGCAAAATACCATTCTGTTGCAAATGAAATAGGACCATTTTGGAACGCTAATTCAAGACCGGCACGATGATGATGATTGTTGCCGAAATTGCCTGTTCCCAACAATGACGAGTACCAACTGTTGGAACCGGGTTGGATACTCAGACTTGTTTGGTTGTTACCGGAATGAACATACGACCAATGTCCGCCAAAATGCAAAACCTGCCGTCCTTCATTTTCATAAATCGGAACAGCGGTTAAATGAATATTAAAAACTGTTCCCGGATTATCGTCCGAAATAAAACGATTGGTATTGGTTTGACCTCCTTGAAACACTCCGTAAAAAAGCCGGATATGATCCTGAGCGAACAAATGTTCAGAGGAAACACCCACACGCCGTCCAAAACCAAAAGTTCCCGAAGTACCGGCAAATTCGGTGAGCGATGTATGCAAAGCGCTTGTCGGATAGGCGAATCCGGTTTCCGGTTTGAAATGACCGGCACGAACATAGCCAAGAAACGGCACATTGTTAATCCCCACCCAATTGTCAACCAAATTCACCTGCCCCTCACTCGGTGCCAAAGATAACTCAATTTTGTAATCAAAAGACTCAAAACCGTTACCGGTAATCGCAAACTGCATCTCCCGAATACCTGCTTTGTTTTTGAGACGATTAACGGTTTCCGCATCTTCGTCAACTGTATAACTGTCCAGAAAAAGACGACCGGAAAGTTTAGGCGTACTCCATGTTTTTTTGGTATCCGGTTTTTTGGTCTCTTTTTTCAGTTTCTCAATATCAGCGGTTAAACGATCCAATTCCGAATAAACAAACGGATCCGACGGTATTGAGGGAGCGGTGTCGAGCGGTTGTGTTACCGGAATTGGCGGCGATAACGGCAATTTCGGCAATTCCGGCAATGACGGCGATACCGCGTCCGACGGCAACGCCAACGGCGGAGGCGGTAACGGAGAACGTGTTACTGCTTCCAATGTCGCAGGCGGCGGCGGTTGTTGCGCAAGCAACAAGGTGTTTTTTGGTTTTCCTTTTTGACGTGGAGTGAGGCTGGCTTGTGTTTTGGGAACAGATTGAGACGGTTCGGTTTCTGCGGAAATTTCATCGCCTAATGAAATTCCGTTGAAAAATAAAAACGCCGCTAATATTCCTTCCAAATAAATCAACCAAAAATTCTTCATCAAAAAATTCCTCCTCATTTAATTTTTTAGTACAACCCCTAAAGGGGTTGAGTTTAGGGGCGGTACTTTTCCGCCGGTTCGGTATTTACTGAAACTGGCGGCGGTTATTCACATAAAACGCCTACAGCGTTAAATCAAACCAATGCGTAACACGAATCTATTAATTAATAGTTAACGACGGGGGTTACCCCGTGTTGTTCGGTCAAGTCTAACAACGCGGGGCAAGCCCGCGCCGGTAACTTTTAGTAAATTCTGAATGATGAGAGATTCCCAATCGTTATTGCCTGACACAAAATCATTACAATCAGAGAAATCCATTCAATCCATAAATCTGTATCGAACAATAAAATCCCAATGACCGCTATAATCGGACTATTTCAACATTTTTTGTCAACAAGCATACGAAAAATCAGTACAAACGGAATATGCCGAATAATAGAAAAAGTTAAATAATTTTATTTATTTTATCTACATTCTTTATTTTGCAAAAAAATTAAGATCGGGAGTTTCTAATAATTCAATTTTTTATTTTCAACCAATTAATTGATAGTTAATAGTTAACGACGGGGTTTACCCCGTGTTTTAGGGTAAGCCTAACAATGCGGGGCAAGCCCACGCCGTTAACGTTTGGTAAATTCTGAATGAGGAGAGATTCCCAGTTAATAGTTAACGACGGGGGTTACCCCGTGTTTTAGGGTAAGCCTAACAACGCGGGGCAAGCCCACGCCGTTAACGTTCGGTAAATTCTGAATGATGAGAGATTCCCAGTTAATAGTTAACGGCGGGGGTTACCCCGCGTTGGGGGGGGGCGATGTCGAACAACGCGGGGTAAACCCCGCCGTTAACGGTCAAACCAACAAACACCGTTAACTCAAACCAACAAATGCCCCGCATCTGTGATAATCGGCGTTAATCTGTGGACGATTATTCTCATATTGAAAATAATTTTAAAAAAACTTTATGATTACGAAAAAAATGCCGATAACGGAGAGTATGGATTTCGTTACGAGTTGTAACGCAATTAAAAATTCCTATCCTATTTATTTTACTCTTTTTGCCAAAGGAATCGTCCATGACAAAAAACGTGAACCATCAAAATCCGGTTGAACTTACAACCTCACAACGTTCCAAGCAGAACATTTTCTTTAATCGGCTCTGCAAAAAAATATTCAAAAGAATATTTTTATCTTTAACGAATACAACGAAAATCCCCAATATGTCAAAAATGATGCGGAAATT
>JAIROD010000768.1 GCA_031257725.1 Planctomycetaceae bacterium
TTTCTACCAATATTTCGTCCCTAACGGGACGAGCGTTTTTAATCGACATCATTTTCTACCAAGATGTTGTCCCTAACGGGACAGAAAAAGGAACATTGACCGCGACTGAATAGTTACAACGGTTTATTATTGAATCGACGTGCGATAGACAGGACAAACCTTCCTGGGGTCAGTGAAATCTCAACCGGCGCGACCGTCCAGCGGACGGATCGCCTACCTCGCAATGTTCTACGTTAATTGACCTAATTGAACAACCAGCCGGTGAACGCTAGGAAAAAATTCTTTCAAAAGGAAAAAACCTGTTGACAATTTATTCGGTTCCGTGTAAACTATGAAATTCATTCAATTGTGAGACATTTTTTTCTTGCCGTGTTGTTTTTCGGCAATGTTTCGCGGTTATTTCAATGAAACCTTATAAAATAAGGAGATTGACAATGAAAATTGTAATGAAGTGTTTGGTTGGAATTTTGGTGTTTTTCTTTGAAAAATGTCAAATGTTAAAATGGGCAAGACAGGGGGGGGGGGCAGTATGTAGGAAAGAGTTAAGAACGGATAGTGGAAAAAGTTGGTTTTTCAACTGTTCTTCCGCAAAATTCTTTTCTTTTGCCCGCTCTTCACGGTTCGGCTTTACATTAGTCGAACTTCTGGTGGTGATTGCGATTATCAGCGTGTTAATCGCTCTTCTGTTGCCGGCAGTGCAGGCGGCGCGCGAAGCCGCAAGGCGAATGCAGTGTTCCAATAACCAAAAACAAATCGGAATCGCACTGCACAATTTCGTGGACACACACACAAAATTCCCGTGTGGTGTAACAATGGGGTATAATCCGAACAACAAAACAGAATGGCACACAACGCGGATGGCAACTTCCAACGCGGATGGCGCAATCGGTTGGGGAGTACGGTTATTACCGTTTATTGAAAACGCTCCTTTGTACGATGATATTGTACAAAAATTTACGAATGCAGGTTGGGGGTCCAATCTTGTTACCGACTGGAACGCAGGACCAATCAATTTGGTCGGTTCTGAAATTTGTGCAACTGTAATTCCTACTTGGGTTTGTCCTTCTTGTACACGCGGCTCTGTGCTCTCCGAGGATCCGCAGAGACACAAATTAGCCAAAGGGAATTATGTTGGCTTGATGGGACCGTGGCGGGTTGGACAGGGAAACAGACGCGATGTTTGTGGTTTCTCGTCGTACTCGAAGGATACTGGTGATACCTTCGATAACAATCGTTATAAAACGCTTACACAACGACAAGCTAGTTGCGTTAACGGAGATTACGGCGGGTTGTTTTTTCAAGGGCATCCGAAATTTGAAAATCAAGATGGTTTTCAACCCGGTTTGAACAGTATTAGCGACGGAACATCAAACACGTTGATGGTTTCCGAAAAAGACGGAGGAATCGTCAATACCACAGTGGGAAAACGTTTTCCCGCTCCTTGGTTTGGACCTGGTATTCCTCAGGCTGTTGCCGATATTTGTTTTTCGACGTACTACATGCCGAATACGAAAACGCCCAATAGCGGTGATGAATGTCCGGCGCATAGCTGTGCGGCAAGCAAACATCCGGGCGGAGTCAATGTTACGTTTGCTGATGTTTCAGGGCGTTTTGTCTCGGAGACAGTTAATGCCGCCGTTTGGCGTTTTCTCGGTGACCGTGAAGATGCTAACGTTATTTCAATACCGTAATTCCTAAAATCGTCGAGACACCCAATAAGGGTGTCTCATCATGTTCATTACGAACTCAATTACTAATACTTAACTTTATTAAAAATTTATTCTTTATGAAAACATCTACTTTTATTGTGTTATCGATCTTGATTTGTTTGGGTCTTTCCGGTTGCCGACAAGAAATGGAACGGTGTACGGTGCAAGGAATGGTCACATTTCAGGGAAAACCGGTTGCCAATGCGACGGTCATTATCCGTCCCGAAGCGGGAAGTGACGCTGGAGCAATAACTGATGCCGACGGAAAATTTGTCATTCCAAAAAATGAAGGACCAATGCCCGGTAATGTACAAATTATGGTCGAAAAATTCACCACCGCTGAAGAAAAAGGAAGCGATGGCCGAATGGAAAAAATATTCAAACCAGCATTACCACCCAATGTACAAAGCCAACAGAAACCGTTTACATTAACACATGGAACAAATAAAATTGATCTGAATTTGGATTCATGGTAAATTGTAATAGGAGTGTTTGTTGTTTGGGAGGAACCCTGTTTGAGGTGGGAGCGTTTTACGTTTGTGGGTGACGGTCATTTTTTCGCCCTGAAAGGGCAACACAAGCCAGCCCGCCGCAACGCGGCGGGTAATGGTCAACACGATCAACGCCCTGAAATGGCAGTAGATCATTGAGAGTTGAACGTGGATCGTCATCCGCTTGCAACACTCTCCGCTATCAACTCTCCACAAATCTATTAATCAATTGCCCTTTCAGGGCGAAGGATTGATCGGCAACCTCTAATGGGAGTAGAGAGAACATCGCCCCAAAACGCCAAACGCTCCCCCCCCCCCCGTGTTTTAGGGTTAAGTCTAACAACGCGGGGCAAGCCCACGCCGTTAACTTTCGGTAAATCCCGAATTATTAGAAATTCCCACAAGTATTTTACTTAATCGCTTGAGGAACCGTTCAAAGAAACACGCCAAGACAGACGATTGAATAGTTACAACGGTTTTTTATAACAGACAATATTTTTTATGAACGTTCAAATTTTTCAGAAAGGAACTATTCCAATGAAAAAACACATTGTACCTGAAGTTACGGATAAGCCTGAACAAGTTGTTCGGAGTGAAACAAATCCAAACAAAACCGATCAGGATAATGCAAGTCCGGATAAAACAACGGAGAAAACAACTTATACGACGAATCAAGTTACGAATCCGGCTGTTCAGGTTACGAATTCGGCGGCGGTGAATCCTGCCGTTTCCAATCCAATCGTAACACCGGTTGTCAATACGCCGGACTCGCTCAACGAAATGATGGAACGTGTACGGAATGCACAACGAATTTACGCAACTTATACGCAGGAAACAGTGGACGAAATATTCCGTGCGGCAGCGTTGGCGGCAGCGGCAAAACGTATTCCGCTTGCCAAAGCCGCTGTTGAAGAAACCCGAATGGGTATTGTTGAAGATAAAGTAATCAAAAATCACTTCGCTTCCGAATATATTTTCAACAAATTTCATGACGAAAAAACTTGCGGTTTGATCGAACACGATGCAGAATTCGGTGTTCGCAAAATTGCCGAACCGGTTGGAATTGTTGCAGGGGTTATCCCAACCACCAACCCAACCTCAACCGCCATTTTCAAAGCCCTACTCGCATTGAAAACGCGCAACGGAATTGTGTTTTCACCGCATCCGCGTGCGAAAAAATGTACGGTTATGGCGGCGAAGTTAATTTTGGACGCGGCGGTCGCGGCGGGTGCGCCGGAAGGAATTATCGGTTGGATTGACGAACCGACAGTGGAGTTGTCACGCCAACTCATGTCACATCCGTACATTAATCTGATTCTTGCAACAGGCGGTCCCGGCATGGTTGTTGCGGCTTATTCTTCGGGTAAACCGGCAATTGGTGTTGGCGCGGGAAACACGCCGGCAATCATCGACGAAACCGCCGATCTCAAAACCGCCGTCAACTCCATCCTTTTGAGTAAAACATTCGACAACGGCGTAATTTGTGCATCGGAACAATCGGTGGTCGTGGTCAAAGATGTTTACCAAGAAGTCCGCAAAGAATTTTTGTTGCGAGGCGCGCATCTCGTCAACGAAGAAGAACGCGATAAACTCCGTAACCTTATTCTCAAAGACGGAAAAATTAACGCCGAAATTGTCGGTCAATCCGCCCATAAAATTGCGAAAATGGCAGGGTTCGATGTTCCTGAAGCAACAAAAATTCTTGTCGGCGAAGTCGAAAAAATCGGCGGTGAAGAACCATTATCGTTTGAAAAACTTTCACCGGTTCTTGCGATGTATTCTGCGGACAATTTTGAAAATGCAGTTGAAAAATCAATTGCGCTGATTCGTTTTGCAGGCATGGGGCATACGTCGGTACTTTATACCAATCCCAACAACGCCGACCGAATTGAAATGTTCGGCAAACGCGCAACAACCGGCCGCGTTCTCATCAACCAACCGTCAAGCCAAGGCGCAATCGGCGATTTATACAATTTCCGTTTGGAACCGTCATTGACCTTAGGATGTGGAAGTTGGGGCGGTAACAGTGTGAGCGAAAATGTCGGCGTGAAACATTTAATCAACGTGAAAACAATTACCGAACGACGTGAAAATATGTTATGGTTCCGAGTTCCGCCGAAGATTTTCTTCAAAAGCGATTGTTTGTCGATTGCCCTTGAAGAACTTCGCGGACGCAAACGGGCTTTTATTGTTACGGACGCTCCGCTGTTTAATCTTGGTATTCCCGATAAAGTTGCCAACACGTTGGAACATATCGGGATTGAACCGGAAATATTTTTTGAAGTTTTACCCGATCCCGATTTAACAACAATTCACAAGGGAGTTGACCGGATGAAATCGTTTCAGCCGGATGTGATTATTGCGGTGGGCGGCGGAAGTCCGATGGACGCGGCAAAAATTATGTGGCTGCTTTACGAACATCCCAAAGTTCGGTTTCAAGACTTGGCGTTACGGTTTATGGACATCGAAAAACGGGTGTTCAAATTTCCGAAACTTGGCGTTAAAGCGTTGTTTGTTGCCATCCCGACCACATCGGGAACCGGCAGCGAAGTAACGCCTTTTGCAGTTGTTACCGACGACAGTACCGGTCAAAAATATCCGATTGCGGATTACGAGTTAACGCCGAATATTTCGATTGTTGATCCGGCGTTGGTGATGACGATGCCGAAAAAGTTGACGGCGTATTCGGGAATTGATGCGCTGGTTCACGCACTGGAGGCAATCGTTTCCGTAGCGGCAACCGATTATTCAAACGCCTTGGCGTTGGAATCAGCGCGGATTCTGTTGAAATATTTACCGTCAGCGTACGAAAATGGTCAAAACGACGCAAAAGCACGTGAAAAAGTTCACAACGCCGCAACAATAGCCGGAATGGCATTCGCAAACGCATTTCTTGGGTTATGCCATTCGATGGCGCATAAACTTGGTGCGGAATATCATTTGCCGCATGGTCTTGCCAATGCGTTATTGATTGAGCAGGTGATACGGTTTAACGCCACGGAAGCGCCGCGAAAACAAGCGGCATTTCCGCAATACGGTTATCCTGATGCAACGGCGAGATATGCACGAATGGCGCGTTACATGGGGTTGAATATTGGTTACGGTGATGCGTCCAATGAGGAAATGACCACACGTTTGATCGAAGCCTTTCGGGAATTAAGCGACAGGTTGGAAATTCCCCATTCGATCAAGGATGCCGGAGTTGACGAAAAGAAATTTTTCGCCAATCTGGATAATCTCGCCGAAGAAGCATTCGACGATCAATGTACCGGAACCAATCCGCGTTACCCGCTAATAAGCGAAATCAAACTACTCTACACCAACGCCTATTACGGTAATCAAAAAACCGTGTAATCTCTAATAGTCCTCAATCTCCCAATAGTTCCATTTTCATTTGGGGAGATGAGGGATTATAGGAACAAATGGGACTATTGGACCGGCGAATACTTGAATCGGGAACGTTTGTTATTTTGGGGCGTTTGACCTCAAGCAGGGTTGCCCCCACACGTATTAAGTAACCTTTTCGCTAACGTAACTATTCAACAGGAAATTTATAACGGACAAACAACAGTTGCCAACATCAAAATAGGGAAAATAAGCGGGAATCTCTCATCATTCAGAATTGACCAAAAGTTAACGGCATGAGCTTGCCCCGCGTTGAGTTAACGGTGTGGGCTTGCCCCGCGTTGAGTTAACGGCATGGGCTTGCCCTGCGTTGAGTTAACGGCGTGGGCTTGCCCCGCGTTGAGTTAACGATTAATTAATGGAACGAACCATGCACCAAACCTTTGTTAATTCCGATAATTTGAACCAAGTGTTGAATTCGGTGTATCAATTGATACAGAATTCCGCATTGTCGTCGGCGTTGTCGGCGTTGTCGTCGTCGAAAACGTATGCACGCGGGTTGGTGTACGATTATACGGTGACGAATGTCGGGTTTATTATTGATGAGGACAACAATAATATTCTGGCGA
>JAIROD010000871.1 GCA_031257725.1 Planctomycetaceae bacterium
TGAGCATGAAAATACCAACACGCTGAAATCAAACCTTCCCAACCCAAAAATTCTTGTACAAGATCAATCCACTGCGGCGCATACATTGCCGCTTCAAGCAATCGTTGTTCGGGAATATCGGCAAACAATGTTGAATCCGCGTTTTCCTCCGGTTCACAAGCACGCAAAAGCGAACTAAAAACGGTACTGCGCGATTTATCATACAATAAAATATAGCCGCGAGTAAACGGTGTTTTGTCCATTGCTTTAAGAATTTTAACAAAATATTCAATCCCTTCAAAATGTTCAATCATAATTGCCATATAACTTACACCGCTTGGACTATCACCGCGTTGAATTTCTATTTCAAGAATACGATCAATCACTTTCGGAAGTAATCTTTTAAAGTGCGGATATTGAGGTTGTTCCATTTTATTCGCTACAAAAACATGTCGAAAATTACTATGCGGAGATACCGATTGGATGATGGTTTGAAAATTTTCGATACAGCTATCTCTGGTTACTATTTCACGTAACAATTCTTCATCATCAATCAAATTTAGTGATCGTGCCTTTTCAAGAATTTCAATTGACGGCGCAATGACACGATTATAATTTGATGCTTCATAAAATTTGTACAACATATTAAATAGATATTCAAACTGCGTGGAATCAATCGCATTTTCACGGCAAAAATCAAGAGGTATTTTGAACGGCGGAACAGAATCGCTAAATAATGTTGAATTAAATTTATTTACTTTTCCAAGATTATCTCTAATTGATGAAAAAGGCGGTGTAAAAAGTTTTTTCGATGTTGAGTGATAAATTCCAGACAAAATATCAATGAAAAAATCTGCTTTTTCATTATCCGACAGATCACAATAAAATATCTCCGTTAAATGATAAACAATTTTATTGTAGCGAATTTTATCACTTATATTTTCACCGTATGGTTTCATTTTTTTGTGATGCCAACAAGCAGAATTGAACCAACTCGTAAAATCAGGGACGTATTTTTCATACACTCCTTTTCCGTCGCAAAAAGATTCAAATTCCTCAAAATTGTTAGATGTTATAACTTGTACAAAAATATAAAGCAGAATAATATCTTTTGTTGTTAATTTTTGTTCCGCATAAAATTCTTGCCAGACATCCGCCAAAATATAATCTTCCAATTTTTCATCTGCAATATATCCATATTTCTTTTTATGTTCTTCCAACGAATTGACAAACAATAGTGATTCTGAAGTTCCGAGCATCGTTGTTACTGCGGTTTCAGTAAAATGATAATAACCAGTGTACTCATAATCGCGATATTCATGTATCAGATTATCAAGAGCAATAAGGATTTTTTCCAATCGCGGCATTTCCGAAATAAAAATATCGGCGAGTAATGTTTTTGATTTTTTCGGTTCGGGAATATTGGGTTTTCCGTTGGGGTCGCATAAACCAAAACCGTTTTCTCTGGTGTATTTTATTATTTCATTTTTAGCAATTTTTTGTACCAGAATTTCTTCTGTTGTTGATTTCTTTGTTCCTTTTTCTTTTTCCTTTTCCGCCAACGTCAATGCGGTCTGCTTGCAGGCGGAAACAACAGTGGTGTATTTCTTTTCAAATTTCGATAATTTTTCCGCCTGATCAATCAAATCAAGACCGGCAAGACGTTTTTGTTCTTCTTTTGAATTGAGTAACCGCTCGATACTTTTTTGTAATTCTTTGGGCGGTTGTTTTAAAAGTAATTTTATGATTGCAAGACGAATTTCGGCATTTTTTAACCGGAGAGTATTTTCAAGCGTTTCATATTCTTCCAATGTGAGAACGATATTATTGAGTTTTTGGGTAATATGGTCATGATAACGACCAAGATGCGGATCACAAAATAAATCAATTAACGCTTTTCGATGTAACGGATTATCCAATGTTAAAATCAAAGCGGCAAAGTGTACTTTTATATGCGCGTCCATCTTGGGAATAAGAGGTAAAAGTAACTGCACATCATTATCGTTACTACCTAGAAGTACAACACACGAAATCATTGGACGAATAAAATTATTGGCGGAAAGACGGCGTATGCCTTCGTTGAAAGCGTCCGGCTCAAATCGCGTAACTTTTTTCGAGGTTGATTCCGCAAGTTGACTTAATCGCACAAAAATCTTGCGAATTTCGCTGTTATTAGTTCGGTATTGTCCAAAACTAATATTGTATCGACAATAAGAATCAAGATCAATATCATCGTCATCGTTATCACTATTTTCTTCCTGATTATTTATTTTATTTTGTAATATTTCAATTCGGCGGATTCGCCATTCATCCGCCAGCACCAGATCAGTCATTGCGGCGAGTTGTATCCAGAGTTCGGGATCATTTTCGTCTAGCATTTCAAAGACAACTTCTTTCATAAGTTGATGATCATTGGTTTGCTGTAGAAAATGCAAGGCGGCAAGTTGTTTGTATTTCTTTTTACTTTTAATAAGATCAAGCAACGGTTTTTTCGTATCGGCAATTTCACGCAATCCAATTCCCCAAAGCGCAACATAAATTTCAATTAAATCATCACTATCGAGTAATTGATCAATATTCGCTTTATTTGAAATAATATCGGCGGCAATTTCAAGAGTTTTACGAATTGTATTTGGACGAAATTCTGCGGTTTGTAACCCCATCCACGAACCAATTGCACGGACAATTGACGAAAATCGTTCAAGATTATTGTCAAGAATAATTTTGATAATATAACGAAAACCTTCGATAGAACATTCATCACACGCTTCAACAATTGTTTGCCGCAATCCTTCCTGTAACTTTGTTGCAAGCAATAAATTGCCGACCCATTGATGTGCTTCTTCATTCCGGCTGATAAGAATCCCGCGAATGATTTCTTTGGTCAAAATTCCGCTACTGTTCTCACCGTAGATAACTTCTTTGATCCGATTCGTAACAAATTGGTCATTTTCGTCAAGGTCAAGAGCGATTATATTTTGTATCAAAATTGACGCTGTAATTTGCCGACAGACATTCTCTTCAAACGCATCTTTTGCCTGCGTGTCAAAGTAATTTTTGTGCGGTGATTTTATGTAGATATTCAAATATTTTTCGAGATTAAAATCTATTGCTGTTGACTTGAAAAAAGCGTTAATCAGGTCTAAACCTTTTTCAAAATAAAGAGCGGTTCTGATTTTTGTACGAAATGAACGTCTGTACCAACCGTTTTGGTAAGTCGCAATTGTAAGTCTATTCCAAAGTTTTTCAAAACGTTTTGCATTTTCGTTGCCGAAAAAGAATGAAATTAATTCGACGCGGTTTCCTGAAAAAATTTCATTGAGTTGCCTGTTTCCATTGAAGAGCAATAGTTTAAATTTTTCGTTGCAATCAGAAATTCTTTTACTCTCTTTTACTCGCGATAAATTACGAACAAACTGTAAGGCGATTTCCTGATTTTCTTTTTTGAGTTTCGGAATTGCCTTTTTCAACTCGTTGACGCGGGTTTCAAATTTTTCTTCAAGAGTCATCATTTCTTTCCTTTTTTGAAAGTGGGAATTTTTAAAAAATTAAAAAATCTAAAAATCAAATCTTAATGTTGTTCGGGAGCGTTTGTTGGCTTCTCTGCACAGTGAAAATTTTAAGAGCGATTAGGAAAAGCGGTATCAATCCAAACGGTAACAGGACCATCGTTGACGAGTTCGACAAGCATCTCATTGCGAAAAGCACCGGTTGCAACAGAAACTCCTAAACTTTTAATTGTTTCGACAAAAACTTGATAAAGCCGGTCTGCTTTGTCCGGCGGAGCTGCTTCTGTAAAACTTGGTCTTCTACCTTTCCGGCAATCAGCGTAAAGAGTAAACTGACTGACCACCAGCATCGAACCGCCAACCTCAATCAGTGAACGGTTCATTTTGCCGGTCTCGTCTTCAAAAATGCGGAGTTCCGTACATTTTTTCGCCAACTCTTTCGCTTCTTTTTCACTGTCTTCCACACCAACTCCCAAAAATACCAACAATCCGGTACCAATATTACCGGTTATGTTGCCGGTTGCCGGAAGTGTTACCGATGCCCGTTTAACACGCTGAATACAAACACGCATTTTTATAAATAAGCGGTAAAAGATTGTTTTTATTCGTAACTATTCAGTCACGGTGAATGTTCATTTTTCTGTCCCGTAGGGACAACATATTGGTCGAAAAAACACCAAATATCAATTCACCAACATATCGTCCCTAGCGGGACGGAATTTTTCCTAACGGAACGAGCGTTTTTAATTGACATTGTTTGCTCAACATTCCGGGAATTTCCTGAACATATCGGGGGACAGCGTAACCGGGTAAACGTTGCCGGAGTTGTTCCATCAAACGGCAACCTCTGTCCGGTGAAACCTCGAAATGCGCCGCACCGTGTACACGATCCAGTTGATGTAAATAATATGGAATAATCCGATGGTTTATCAATCGGTCAAAAAGTTGAAACAACACATCCTGATTATCGTTAATTCCTTTCAATAAAACCGTTTGCGATAAAATAACCGGAACCCTCAACTCGTCACGCCGAACCCAAAAATCATCACTCAACTCATTCGGATGATTAACGTGCAGCACAACATAAAGCGGAAAAGAACACGAAAGAATTTTAATCAATTCCGGTGTTAAACGGTTCGGCAAAATAATAGGCAATCGGGAATGAATTCTGATCCTCTTAACATGGGAGATTTTGACGATATAATGGAGTAGCCGTTCAAGTTCTGAATCGTCCAGCAGCAACGGATCACCGCCGCTCAGAATCACTTCCTCAATCGTGTGATCGGAGCGGATTGGTTCGAGCAATGTTTTGAAGTTGTCGGAACAGTTTTTGTCGGGTTCCTTTTCGCCAAAAGGATATTTATTAAAACAATTTTTACGAAAACCGTTGGGTTTGGGAAAAAATCGGCGAAAACAAAATCGGCAATGAATACCGCAGTCGTTTGAAACAAGCAGAAGCGCACGTCCCGCATATTTTTTCAGAACACGGCACGAAGTATTATTGGATAATTCGTGAAGCGGATCACGGGAAAAACCGTCAACGGTTAGGAGTTCTTCCTGACGCGGCAGAACTTGCAACAGTAACGGATCATTGGGGTTGCCTTTGATCATTTTGTTGACAAACGGGCGCGGAACAAAAAGCGGATACTCTTCCGCAACCGATTGGCAATCCTGATCGGCAGGCAATCCGAGAATCCGGTAAAGTTCCGGCATCTCCGTAACAGCTTGACTTAATTCGTTTTTCCAATTAACATTAGTCACAATAAACCAAAGTATAACCCGTTCACTTTAACAATTCAAGGAATCCCCAACCAAAACAGGGAAACACGTTTATGGCTTCAGTAAATACGAGCGATTTTCGCAAAGGACTTAAAGTACAAATTGATGGCGATCCTTATATTATGATCGAATGTAATTTCGTGAAACCGGGCAAGGGGCAAGCACTTTACAAATGTAAACTTCGCAATCTCACCAAAGGAACCGTTCTTGATCGGACTTACAAAAGCGGTGATACACTGGAATCGGCGGATATAACGGAAATCGACGCCCAATATCTTTACAAAGATTCCAACGCCTTCACGTTTATGGACAACGAATCGTTTGAGCAGTACGAACTTTCCGCCGAGTTGGTGGATGATGCGTGGAAATATCTCAAAGAAGGAATGATCTGTAAAATGATGTTGCACGACAACACGCCTATCGGAATAACGCCGCCGAATCATGTTATTTTAACGGTGGAATATACGGAACCGGGAGTGCGCGGCAACACGGCAACCAATGTTACAAAACCCGCTAAAGTCGATACCGGAGCCGAAATTCTCGTTCCGAATTTTGTCGAAACCGGCGAAAAAATCAAAGTCGATACTCGAACCGGTGAATATATTGAACGGGTTAAAGAATAAAAACTAAAATCAATTGAAATCGACCAAAACTGAATTGAGAAATTTTAATAATTCTTTTGGTAATTATTCCGTTGTCTGTTTGGCAAATTGAATTTGATGAGTGATCAATTTTTGTTTTCGCAACATGCGATTATTCGCCATTGTTAACGGCGGGGTGAACCCCTGCAATGGTTAAGTTAACGGCGGGGTTTACCCCGCGATAGTTAAGTTAACGGCGGGGTTTACCCCGCGATAGTTAAGTTAACGGCGGGGTTCACCCCGCGATATACTATAAACGGTAACAAAAGGGTCTTTTATAGGAACGCGGGTGTCGCGCCCGCACAATAATGCAGTCGGGACGACTGCGTTCCTCAAACAACCCATTTCTAACCGTTTGTAGTATAGTTAAGTTAACAGCAGGGTTCACCCCGCGATGGTTAACTACCAGACAAAAATTCCACTGAAATATTACATTTTTTTTGTAACTATTCAGTAGTGATCCTATTATTTATCATCAGTCCAATAATCAAGAGGTAGGCAACTGTGGGTGAAAACTCTTCGCTGAAAATTGTACATCTTACTGCATCGCCTTTTTTGGGAGGACCGGAACGTGTGATTCTTGACGTGATTCGTACACAGTCAGAGTTGAATTTCAATGTTGAAAACAAGGTTATTTCGTTTTGGGAACAAGGCGGTTGTGAACCGTTGCTCCGAGAGTTGAGCAATTCCGGATTTGTCGGAATGATTTTGGAACACGACATGCCTTATCTCGCGGCAGCTTATAGAGATTTAGTTCGTTTTTTCCGACGTGACCAAACGAGTTTGGTTTGTGCGCACGGTCATAAATCACGATTACTTGGTTGGTTGGCGGCACGTCGTGTTGGGATTCCAGTTGTTGGCGTTTCCCACGGTTGGACGTGGCAGGACTGGAAAACATCTTTGTATGAACGGCTTGATCAGTGGGTTCACCACCGGATGGATAACGTTGTTTGTGTTTCACAAGGGCAGGCGGATAAAGTAATCCGAACCGGAACACCGCAAAATCGTGTAACTGTCATTCACAACGCGATTAATCCGTTACGATTTAGTGGAATACCTGATTATAGTTATCGGCGGCGGCTTCAGGATTTTTTCGAAACGGAGCCGAAACTGATTGTTGGTGCGGCGGGGCGGCTCAGTCCTGAAAAGGGGTTTGATCTTTTGGCGGAGGCAGTTCGGATTGTTATTGATGAAACGCCGGAATTATCTTTTGGAGTTGTTTTGTTTGGCGAAGGTTTTTTGCGGGAATCACTTCAAACCCAAATTGATGATTCTGGAATAACGAATCGTTTTAAGATGGTTGGTTTTACGTCTGAACTGGACAAATTTTTACCGCATTTTGATCTTTTTGTTCAATCGTCTCATACGGAAGGATTTCCGTGTGTTAATCTTGAAGCGATGTCTGCCGGAGTGCCGGTTCTTGCGACTTCGGTTGGCGGAGTTCCGGAACAGATTGTTTCGGGTGAAACCGGTCTTCTTGTTCCCCCCAACAATTCAACATCTTTGGCAAACGGTTTACGGCAACTCCTCGAAAATGAACCACTCCGCCGATTATTTGCCAAACAGGGACAACAAAAAACATTCACAGAATTTACCTGCCAAAAACAAGCCCAAAAATATTGGAAACTTTTTCAAGAGTTATGCTCGCTTGGAAACAAGAATTGTTAAAAGATTATCCGCCTATTTGGGTTATAACAATTGCAATAATTATGGAATTAAAATAGACTGTTACCTAACGAGGGGGGGAGAACATGGACAGTCAAACCGGGGGTTACGCCGTGTGTTTGGGTCAAGTCGAACAACGCGGGGCAAGCCCACGCCGTTAACTTTCGGTAAATTCTGAATTATCGGTAAAGTCTGAATTATTAGAGATTCCCTATCATAATTCTACATTGACTTAATGTAGTTCTACATTGACCGATTGTAGTTCTACATTGATCTAATGTAGTTCTACATTGACTTAATGTAGTTCTACATTGACCTAATGTAGTTCTACAATGACTTAATGTAGTTCTACATTAACTTAATGTAGTTCTACATTGACTTAATGTAGTTCTACATTGACTGATTGTAGAGCTACAATTTCTGATTTTTTCCGCACTGATGTTCAAAAGAGAGAGTAATTTGTTCAAAATTGCTGCAAAATGATACAAATTGGTCAAATGATCATATCTATTCAGTAGTGTATTATCAGGAAATACTCATCAGGTAAGGGACTCAAGAGGTCGGCAACCTTTCGCTGAAGGGTTTTCACCACTGTCGCAATGGTTGATCTGATTTTCCCATTTCTGTCCGCACACCGGGTCAAGTCGGCTATCGCCGTATTAGTATTGAGTAAAAATGTTTCGGCGAAATATTGCCTGCCTTTTGATGATCCATCTTAGGAATGTTTCAAATAAAACAACCAATTTCTAGCCGTTTACAGTATAATTGTAGAACGACATTGACATCATTTTCATCATTTACAGACTTACAGCATCAGTAAAGAAAGAAGATTCCCGTCCCGTTAGGAACACCCTAGTGGTAGAAAACTTGATCATTTCATCTATAATACGTTAAAATAAATTCAACCTATGGAGTAAAAAAATGTTCCCGATTACGAATAATGAACTTGCCCATCCTCACGATTTACTGGTCAGGCGGTTTCTCGTCGAACCGGAATTGATGTCGGATCTAATGACTTTTTATGTCAGACAAACCAACGATCAAAAAATAATTCAATTGATTGATCTTGCCCATTTACGGTGTGAGTCGCC
>JAIROD010000105.1 GCA_031257725.1 Planctomycetaceae bacterium
GTAACTGTCTATTTTATTTCCGCAATTAAAAATAATGAAATGATTATTTTTTACCTAAATTCAGTAATGTTCCTCCGCCCTGAAAGGGCAATATAGGCTAGCCCGCCGCATCGCGGCGGGTTCAATTCCCCAAGAGCTCAACGCCCTGTAAGGGCAAAATATCGTTAATAGACCTTTTCGCTAACTGAATGTCTATTAACGATTACTATCAACAATTAACTAAATAGCCTGCCCTTTCAGGGCGTTGATGGTGTGTTACCGTTACCCGCCGCGTTGCGGCGGGCTGGTATGTATTGCCCTTTCAGGGCGGAATATTACCGATTTTACGCCAATAGTATCATTTACGGCAATTTAATTGCGACAATAAAATAGACGGTTACAGTCGTTTACTCCGAATGACCACCCCTAGCCCCTCCGAAGGAGGGGAATGATTCCCCTCCTTCGGAGGGGCAGGGGTGGTAAAAAATAAACTTCAATCTCTGAAAAATTCCACTGATATATTACGATTTATTTGATTTTGTGATTGACTATGATTTTCTTAATCATAGTCTTCATTCAATCATTAAAATCATAGTTCAGACCATGACCCGCCGCGATGCGGCGGGCTGGTATGTATTGCCCTTTCAGGGCGAAAGATTGACCGGCAACCTCTAAAGCATACGGTTAATATAAAGTATTTTACTTAAGTCATGTTAGGCATTCGGCGACTCCCTATAACAACCGAATGCGTAACATGAGATAATAATTCTATTTTTTCAATTCTTCCAGCAATTTTACCGCATCCCGTCGTTTGGCAAACGGACTTGGCGATCTGATTGCGGCATCGAGGAGTTTCTTCGATTCCTCAGACTTTCCGGTTTTCATTGCCAGTCGAGCAAGATAATAAGCAGTTGCCGCATTCACCTGTCCGGTTCCCGCAGCCTGTTTTAAGGCTTGAGCAGATTGTTGTAACTGATCTGCCTTGTAAAGAACCCAGCCAAGTGTTGCCCAATAATCGGCGTTTTGCTTGTTTGATTGCACATTTTCTTGGGCATATTGCAATGCTCGCGTCAATTTTTCCTTGTCATTCTGTTCACATTGAGCCAACGCCAATCCGTTTTTCGCCTGTTCATCCGATGGAACCGCCAAAATTAGTTCTTGAAATAATTTTTCGGCAATAAGAAATTCATCCAAATACAAAGCGATTGTTGCCCGAAGTTTCTTTGCCGGCAGCCAATCCGGATTATCTTTTAGGAGTTGTTCAGCCAGTTGGCTTGCTTCTTCAAGTTTATCCTCATTCAATCGGGCTTGAATCGACAAGACAATGATTTCCCTTGATTTCGGATATTTTTGCAGTGCTTGGGCAAGATATTTTTTTGCATTTTCCTTATCTTCCCGCAATGTATAGAGTTGGGACATTGCCGCTTCGGCAGGCAATCCGTCGTCTGTTTTTCCATCCTGATTGAATCTGTCCGCTTTTTGAAGAAGCGCGAAGGTCTCCGCATCTTTTTGCAACTGGAACAGAGCCACCGCCTTTTGCCGGTCAAGCATTGCCGTTTCACCGGAAAAGGCAATTGCTTTTTCTACGAGTTTTACTACTTCTTCCCAACGGTTCCGTTGTTCAGCCAGCGCAATTTGATTACGATATAACGAGTTTTGCATATTCTTTTTTCTCTCGTTATTGACGCTGTAGGATTCCAGTTTTGTTGTTGCGGTGTTGAACAACAGTTCGGCTGCAGTCGGATAATGTTGGCGAAGCAAGATTTCACCAAGTAGAATATAGGCTTCGGGGTCGTTTGGTGTTTCCACTGTTGCCTGTTCAAGAGAGGCACGAACCGCTTCTCCGAGATTCGCCTGAGCAAACCATTGGGCAAGAATGATTTTAGGCGGTGCAAGAGTGGGATGTTCTTTGTAAAGTTTTTTAAGCGATTCCAACGCACCATCAAAATTGGAAGCATTAAATAATCCAACAGCAGTTTTCAAACCGGTTTCAATAGCCGGATCAACAGCGGCGGACGGAGTTGGGGTTGCTGTTGTTGGAACCGGCCGCTCTTGAGCATAAACGGACCCAAGTAAAACAAGTCCGGCAAACAAAAACAAAAAGGGGTAACGCCAAAAACAAAAGTAAAAGTATGAGGTTGTTATTTTCATAATTGAAATTGTCAAAACGTATTAACGGTAACTTGAAAAAAATCACATAACCCCATATTTAACTGCAAAAAAAGAAAACATCAAGGGGAGACCTAATTAATTAACTAAAAATTTTGCATCATAGCGTCATATACAGTCAACGGCATGATATTGGTTGTTTTGTTTGATTCAAGAGGTAGGCGACCGTAGGTGAACACCGTAGGTGAACGCCGTAGGTGAACACCTTTCGCCGAAGGGTTTTCACTCACAGTCGCAACGGTTGATCTGGTTTTCTCATTTCCGTCCGCACAGAAGCGTGGCGGTAGCGTCCTCGCTGCCGAAAAAGTTGAGTCGGCAATCCTGTTGCCGTCAGAACCTGGATTTTCGGGAGCGGGGACGCTCCCGCCACAGTTGAGTCGGCTATCGCCAACGCAACCTTGAGGGAAATTTCAAACAAAACAACCAAAATATCATGCCGTTTAACAGTATCTCCGGCTTAACTACATCCCATACTTTTTCCGCAGTTATAGCAGAGATAACAATTTCCGGCACGAACACTGATCGCTCCACAAGCGTCGCAAAGCGGAGCATCGGATTGGAACATCCCATATTGTTCATCTGCGGTGGTTGCCGAAAAATGCGGCGATAAACGATTCGAAACCGAATATAACTCCGACTCCTCCGCTACCGCTACCGCACTGTCAATAACTGAAATATTCACCATCCGCTCTGTCGGACTCAGATTTATCGAATCGGGATTTACCGAATCGGGATTTACCGGATTGGGATTGCTTAAAGGTGAATGACTCAAAGATGAATGACCCAAAGAAGAATTGTCCGAATGAACATTTCCCAAATTCGGACCCGTCCGCAAATTCAACGGTTTAGGAGAATAGTGTTCCGATGGAGATGAAGTCGGTGTGTGTGAATTAGGCGAGTTTTGTGAATTGTGTGGATTTTGTGAGTTAAAAGTTTTGGTTGACACGTTTTTTTCGTTATCGCTTTCCGTCTTGCCCACAACCCCACAACGTCTGTCCTTGTTGTCAGAGCCGGAATGTCGGTTTTGCGGGTCTTGCTGCACGGATTGCATGTTCGGCAAAAAAGTACGACCAAGCCAACGGAATATATAATCAACAAGACTCTTCGCAATCGGAATATCCGGATTTTTAGTATGCCCCAACGGTTCAAACCGTGTGTGCGAAAACTTTTCCACATAGACCGAAAGCGGAACGCCATACTGTAAACTCATCGAAATCGCCGTGCCGAAACAATCCATCAAACCGCCTATCGTACTGCCCTCTTTCGCCATCGTAATAAACAACTCCCCAACACGACCATCAGGATAAAGACCCACCGTAATATAACCCTCATGTCCTGAAACATTGAATTTATGAGTTACCGATTGACGGGTATCGGGTAAACGTTCACGACGCGGTCCGGAAAGTTTCCGCTTTTCTTTGCGGCTGATTGCCGCTTCCGTTTCATTGCTTTTCGATTTGTCCGCATCATTGACCGCGGACAGCGGTTGCGCCCCCTTCGAACCGTCACGGTACACCGCAAGCGCCTTCAAACCAAGTTCCCAACCCAACATGTAAGCATTCGCAATATCCAGAGTTGTCGCACTGTTCGGCATGTTCACCGTTTTCGAAATCGCTCCCGAAATAAACGGTTGGGCGGCTGCCATCATCTTGACGTGAGCATCCCACGCAATACAACGATCTGAACCCGGTGTCGGGAATGCACAATCAAACACCGGTAAATGAGCGTCCACCAGATGCGGCGCTTCGTGAAGTGTTCCTTTTTCCCGAACATGATCAATAATCTCCGCAATCTCCGCGTCGGTATAACCCAATGTCCTTAATGCAAGCGGAACAGTGTTATTAACAATCTTAAGCGTTCCGCCGCCCGCCAACTGTTTGAACTTCACCAGCGCAATATCCGGTTCAATTCCCGTCGTGTCGCAGTCCATCATAAAACTGATCGTTCCGGTTGGAGCAAGAACAGTCGCCTGAGCGTTGCGGAATCCGTTGCGGCTGCCCGAATTGCGTACCTCATCCCATAACCGTTGCGCACGCTTCTTCAAATAATTCGGACAATTCCCTATCCGATTGACCGCATCCCAGTGCATGTCAATAACCCGCAACATCGGTTCACGGTTTATCGCAAAAGCCTCAAACGATCCAACCACTCCGGCTAACTCCGCACTCGTCCGATAAGCCGCCCCATTCATCAATGCCGTCAAAACACTGCACAGACCACGCGCTTCATCGGAATCATACGGCAAACCAAGACTCATTATCAAACTTCCAAGATTTGAATATCCAAGTCCAATCGCTCGAAACCGATGACTGTTTTCCGCTATCTTCTTGATCGGATAACTCGCACGATCAACAATGATTTCCTGAGCAATAAAGAATATCCGGCAAGCCTGAATAAACCGTTCCGCGTCGAACAGCCCGTCTTCCTGTCGGAAACGCATCAGATTGATGCTCGCCAGATTGCACGCCGTATCGTCAATACTCATGTATTCACTGCATGGATTCGAAGCGTTAATTCGTCCGGAGTTTGGAGTGGTATGCCAACGGTTGATGATGGTGTCGAACTGCACGCCCGGATCGCCGCACGCCCACGCCGTACCCGCAATTTTGTCAAACACCTGACGTGCCGGATAAGTCGGTCCTTCTTGGGACGGATCCGTTACCCAATGGGTCGCCCAAATTTTGTCTTCTTTGACCGCCTGCATGAAATCGTCTGTAAGCCGAACGGAAAGGTTGGCGTTCTGGAATAGAACGGAAGCGTAGGCTTCTTCATAAGGTAAACCGTTTCGCATCAAGACTTTCGCTTTCTCTTCTTCCCGAAATTTGCAATCGATAAAACTCATAATATCGGGATGAGTAACTTTGAGCGATTGCATTTTGGCGGCTCGCCGAGTTTTTCCGCCGCTTTTGACCACCGCCGCAATCTGATCGTAAACCCGCATAAATGAGAGCGGTCCCGACGGTTTACCGCCGCCGGCTAATTTTTCCATGCTTGACCGGATTGTTGAAAGATCCGTGCCGGTTCCGCTGCCGAATTTGAAAAGCATTGCTTCACTTCGGGCAAGATCCATAATCGCTTCCATATTATCCGCAACACTTTGAATAAAACACGCTGATGCCTGCGGATGTTCGTAAGGATTTTCGGGTTGTGCGGCTTCGCCCGCCTGCTCGTCCCAATGCCAAGTGCATTTACCGCCGCAAACTCCGTACTGCGGATACAACCCCACATTGAACCAAACCGGTGAATTGAATGAGCCATACTGGTGAAGCAACAACCAAGTTAATTCACGATAAAAAATATGACCGTCTTGGGGTGAGGCAAAATAACCGTCTTCAATTCCCCAATCGGCAATAGTTCGGCTAACCCGATGAATTAACTGCCGAATACTTTTTTCACGTTGGGGCGTATTCGGTTCGCCGTAGAAATATTTACTGGCAACCACATTGACGGAGAGTTGGCTCCAAGTACTGGGAAATTCACAATCATTCTGTTCAAAGAAAACCGCTCCGCCGTCCCCTTTGATTGTTGCGGTTCGCGTTGTCCACTCCACCGTGTCAAACGGATCAGCAACATCTTCCGGACAAAAAACCGGTTTCATTTTAAGATTAACAGCCCATTCAGTATCGGCTGTATTAAGTTCCGAATTAAGTTCCGAGCGGGATGCGTCCAAACTAATCATCGTATTCATAAAAATGTATTAGGAAATGAAGGTTGAAATGGTATTGACTATGATCTATTCCGGTTCCGTTTGAGTTTTCCGGTGACGGAGTGAAGATTCAAACGGATGATTTCAAACCGGCAGAACAAAATCATTTCAATTGTTAATGGTGATAACACATTATTTTCTCTCAAATGATGAGGCAGGTCAGGGGTAAAAATATTCCGGTGTTCTGTTCGCGGAAATATTTTAATTATCTCTATAAGCGATTAAAACGTTGTTTGGATATGGCGGGCAAAGACCGTAGAACGCGGTTTTAATTTCTTAGAATTTCTGCTTTACTCCTAACTCCTTTCAAGAGTGAGACTATATCTTGTGGTTCTTTCTGTCCGGAGGCACGACATACAGCCCGGCAAGAACAGTGAATATCATACCGCATCTCAAAACAGCGTCAATTCACTTTGCCGAAATTTTTATAAGTTGCTGTTTGAAAAGAAGTTACGAAGTACACCGGTTTAGGGAACGAATAGATGACTCAATCGGTGGACATAATATAACTCTTTTCATTTTAAGTGGTTCGGGATTTCGGAATCATTTTCCTAGCGTTCAGAGGGTGTTGTTAACATGGATAAAAATATTAGGTCAATTATTGGCAGGTAGGCGACCGTCCGGCGGACGGATCGCCTACCTCGCCATTTTCTACTTTAATTGACCTAATTTAACAACTACCCTGTGAACGCTAGGAATTATTGTAGATTTTGTGTAAAATGGCGCGGATTTGAAAATGGTCCTATTTATCCTCTGCCGTACCACTACGAACAGTATTGAAAACATGAAACCAAGTCACATTGATATTTTTTTGGGGGGGGAAATGTAACTGTCTATTTTAATTTTTATTAGTCCTGCAAGGACGACATTTTATTAACCGTATGCTTTAGCATACGGATAGGGCAAACACACCACAAAAGTCCCGCAGGGACGACACTTTA
>JAIROD010000109.1 GCA_031257725.1 Planctomycetaceae bacterium
CCGGCGAAACGTTTTGCGACTAAGCACAACTTCGAAAATACAGAACTTTACTCAGTTTTTCCATTTCGTTTAATTTCGTATGAAAAGCCGGGTGCAGAATGGGCGATTGAGGCGTTCAAGCATCGTCGCGATCGCGGCGCGTTTGGTTGGAGGCAGGATGATCTTTTTGCATCGTATCTTGGGTTGACCGAAGAGGCAAAAAAACTTCTGATTAGCCGCGCAAGAAACAAGCACAAGCCATCCCGTTTTCCTGTTTTTTGGGGACCGAATTACGACTGGATTCCCGATCAAGATCACGGCGGAATTTTGACAAAAGGCGTTCAAAGTCTGATAATGCAATGCGACGGCAAACGAATTGATCTTTTCCCTGCGTTTCCGTCGGATTGGAATTGCGAGTTCAAATTAAACGCGCCGCACAAAACAACCGTCGAAGGTCAACTCAAAAACGGAAAACTCATCAACCTAAAAGTTACGCCAAAAGAACGCGAAAAAGATGTAAGAGTTCTGTTGAAGAATTAAGAAAAGTTTTTGGTTGTTTCGCATTTTTGAGGACGTAGTGGAAGGGAACAATAAAAAAATTCCGTTCCGCTAGGGATGAACTATTGGTAGAAAACGGTATAATAAAATAATCAGCGTCCCGTAGTGACGCAACGTTGGTGAAATTGACATTTGATATTGATTCCAATTTCGTAACTATTCAGTCGATTGGCTGCTGGTTATTGTTACTGTTGATTTTAAACGTCTGCCATCGGGTCAACGCCGCTAGGCGTTTTATGTGAATAACCGGCGGTTATTCACGTTGAACCCCTAAATGGGGGGGGCGTTGTAATAAATCAATCGCAAAATGTAAAACCTCCAATAGTGAATAGATACAATTAACGCTCTTATCGGGGCAAAATACTGATATTATACTGATATTATGACGTGGCAGGGAATTAAAGGACATGATGCCGTTGCTCAACGGTTTCAACGAGCGCAGAAACGTGGACGATTGGCAGGAAGTTTTCTGTTTGTCGGTCTGCCCGGTATTGGAAAACGGATGTTCGCTATTGCTCTTGCCAAAAGTTTTCTCTGCAAAGGGAACAACGATTCCGGTCTTGAACCGTGCGGCGTTTGCGATTCCTGCCGACTGTTTGAAAGTGCGGAAAGAACGGAAAAAGTTGAAAAAACAGTCGCCGCCCAACCTGTTGCGTCAGAAAGTGAAAAAAAAACAAAAAAAAGTAAATCAACTAAAACGCACGAAACAAAAGAACCTGCCGTTGAAGAATTTGTTTCGCCGCATCCCGATTTATATTACGTTTCCAAACCGCCTGATAAATCGTTTTTACCGTTGGAACTGCTGATCGGCGACAAGGAACATCGCGGTCAATCGGGTTTGTGTTATAATATTTCCCGAACTCCTTTTCTTGGTCATCACAAAGTTGCGATTATTGACGACGCTGATTTTCTCAATGCCGAAGGAGCCAACGCCTTACTTAAAACATTGGAAGAACCGCCGTCGGATTCTCTGCTCATTCTGATTGGAACTTCGACGGCAAAACAACTTCCAACAATTCGGAGCCGTTGCCAGATTATCCGTTTTGCGCCGTTGTCTTCGCAGATTCTTGGTTCGCTTTTGGTGGAACAAGGTATTGTATCGACTTTAGAACAATCATTGACCTTAGCCCGACGAGCCGGCGGCAGTCTTGATCAGGCAAAAAATTTATTCGACGATGATATTGAAACAATTCGTAATGAATTGTATGGAGCATTGGCGCATCAACATTTGAATTCTGTTGCCTTAGCGGTAAAATTGAACGAATTTATTGAAAAAGTGGGTAAGGAAGCGCCGTTACGCCGACGACGACTCCGATTACTTTTCAATCTGGCAATTGATTTTTTTCGGGAAAAAATGAAAAAATCCGAAATTCCGCAACAAAATACGGCAACGGCTGCCCATCAGGAACGTTACGAAAACAATGCCCAACAAGCCGCACGGCGTTTGGATCGGACACTGGAAGCTCTCGAATATGTTGATCGTAACGTTAATATCCCTTTTATCGTGGACGCTTGGTGCGCCAACCTTGTGAAGTAAACGGATAAAAACATTGGGGACAACAATAATTCATTTTTCATAACTATTCAGTAGCAGCCTATTATTTATCATCAGGTCAATAATCACAAGGTAGGTAATGTTTCGGCGCAACATTGCCTACCTTGTGATACCCTACCTTGATGGAGATTTCAAATAAAACAACCAATTTCTACCCGTTGGCAGTATAGATACGATTAATTATCAATTCCTTAATTTATCCGTTAAAATTACCGTGTCTTCTAAACAATTGCAAGAATCAAAAAAGTCGTCAAAAAAATTGTCGAAGGATTTTCCGAAACGGCAATATCTCAATCGTGAATTGAGTTGGCTGAATTTTAATGAGCGAGTTCTTCTTGAAGCGGATGATCCGGCGGTGCCGCTTTTGGAACGTCTTAATTTTCTTGGTATTTTCTCCAATAATATGGATGAATTTTATCGTGTTCGAGTGGCGTTGCTCAAGCGGTTGGTGAATCTTCAGGACGATGTTCGTGACGTTAATCTTGATTTTGACCCGTCCAAAATTCTCCGGGCGATTCATAAACGAGTGGTTGTTCAGCGTCACAAAGCCGACGATATTTATGAGAAAATCAGCAATGAATTGGCGAAAGAAAATATTTTTTTCATCAATGAAAATGAATTAACCGAAGAGCAAGGTTTTTTTGTACGGCAATATTTCAAAGAAACGGTACGGCAATTTCTGTTTCCGATCATGCTTGACCGGTTTCGGAATTTTTCAAATTTGCACGATAATTCGATTTATCTTGTGGTTGATTTGACCCACAAGGACAATTTATTGTCTGAAAATCTGGCGTTGATAGAAATTCCGACCGATCATATTTCACGTTTTTTGGTTTTGCCGCCGAGTTCGGACAAAAAGCATTATGTGATGTTTCTGGACGATGTGATACGTTATTGTCTTGCGGATATTTTTTCGGTGTTTGGTTTTATTGGTTTCAAAGCCTACACGATCAAATTCACCCGCGATGCCGAACTTGATTTGGACAATGATGTTTCAAAAAGTTTTCTTGAAGCGGTTCGCGATGGAATTAAGCAACGTAAATACGGTGATACGGTTCGGTTTGTTTATGATGAGGAGTTGCCGCGAAAAATTCTAACAAATATTCTCAAAAAGTTTGGAATTAAAAAACGCGACTCGCTTGAAAAAGGCGGACGATACCATAATTCAAAGGATTTCATGCATTTTCCCCGAATAATTGGAACTAAAAAAATGCAATATGATTTAACGCCGCAACTGGAGGTTCCTGATTTTCCGCCGGGCGTTTCCATGCTTGATGTGATACGTAAAAAAGATGTGATGCTTCATTATCCGTATCAACCGTTTCGGTACATTATTGAGTTACTCCGTGAAGCGTCGATTGATCCGTCGGTGCGCACGATCAAAATGACGATTTATCGTGCGGCAAAACATTCGGCGGTGGTCAATGCTCTGATCAATGCGGCGCGTAATGGAAAAGAAGTTATTGTTTTCGTCGAGTTTCAGGCGCGCTTCGACGAAGCCGCGAATATTTCATGGGCGGCGCGAATGCAGGACGAGGGAATTCGTGTATTGCCGAGTATTCCCGGTATGAAGGTTCACTGTAAAATTCTGCTGATACGCCGCAAAGAATCCAATGTCAATATCTATTACACTGCTGTTGGAACTGGAAATCCGAACGAAAATACCACACGGATTTATTGTGACGAACACCTTTTAACTGCCGACAAAGAAATCACTTCGGAAGTCAACAAGGTGTTCCATTTGCTTGATGATCGGAAATACCAATTGCCGGATTTCAAACATATTATTGTTTCACCGTTTGGAACGCGCAAATTTTTTCTGAAACGAATTGACCGTGAAATTAAAAATGCAAGAAAGGGCAAACCGGCGTGGATGATTGTTAAGATGAATAATCTTGTGGATAAGCGCATTGTGAACCGGCTTTATGAAGCGAGTGAAGCGGGGGTACGAATCAACATGATTATTCGTGGAATCTGTACGCTTGTTCCCGGCATTCCCAAGATCAGTGAAAATATTCGGGCGGTTCGGATTGTTGACCGATTTCTGGAACATTCGCGGATACTTGTTTTCTGTAACGAGGACAAGCCGGAATATTTCATCGGTTCGGCGGATTGGATGGAACGAAATCTCGATCATCGTTTTGAAGTGGTAACACCGGTTCGTGATCCGGCGATTCAAAAACAACTCTGGGATATACTTCAAATCCAACTCATGGATAATGTCAAAGCCCGTTTCATCTCTTCTGAACACCCTAATGAACGGATTACCGTAAAAAAAAGAAACAAAAAAATTCAGGCTCAAATTGAAATTTACCATTACCTGCAACAATTACAACAACAAAAAAATGAAGCGGAAAATTCTGATTGTTTCAGAGTGTGCGGTAATCATTGATGTCAATTGGGAGCGTTTTCCGTTTGTGTGTGACGGTCAATGGTAACTGTAATTCTTTCGCCTTGAAAGGCGGGGGTGTGTAAAACAGCGATTAAAATGTATTGCGGAGTTTGCAATCGCCGTTTTAATCAATCCTTATTTTCAACCTGATTTTCCTAACAAAAACAACCTTAGTAGCAAAAAAATCAGTAATAATCGAACCTTATTGCCTTATTTTGATAGGGGATACATTTTTGTATTATTATTTTTAGATTAGTTAATAATCAATAAGGTAATAAGGTTTTTTTCTTATGTTGCCTTGTTGCTACTAAGGTTGTTTTTGTTATGAAAATAAGGTAGAAAATAAGGTTTGTTGAAACAATTACCATACGTTGGGGCAAATTCCACTGAAATATCACCTCACTTTTATTCTTTTTCACGAAATTTTCGTGTATTTCGTGTTAAAAAGGTTAAAACAAAATACACAATTACCTACATTCTTGCGGTCACCCGCCCCAAAACAACAAATGCTCCTCAATCATATTGACATTAATATTGTGAAAATTTAAAATACAATCTACGGTAATTGTCTCGTTTAATAAAACACAACATTAACACCTTTTTATGGAGACTTACAATGATTTTTATTCGTCAGATTGTTTTAGTGTTCGTTTCACTGTTTTTTGTTGCCACATTATTTGCTACAAGTTGTGCGGAAGGGAATGAGCGGGAAATTGTTGAAACGTTTCTTGGTCATCTCAAAGCAAAAAATTATAACGAAGCGGTTTCGCTTTTTTCCGATGAGTTGCGGTTTCAATGTTCCGAACAGGAACTCCGCACGGTGATGAATCGGATTGTCAAAGATGAAATTCATATTGCCGGTCAATCTGATCATCGGAGAAATCGAGAAATCACCGGTGAATTACAATCGTTTGATGCTGTAAAACAAACCTCTCACCCAAACGGCATACTTTACGAAACGATTTTACGTTTCAAAAACGCGGTACTGAAATGCCGTGCCGCCGTCGAAAACAGTAAAATCACGGCTTTTGAATTTCTTGCTATTTCCAATGAGCCGGTTTCAGATCACGGACCTCGATTGTTTAACGGCACGGAAATTGGAAAAATTCTTGGGTTTGAGCATTCGATTCGTGTTACGTTTCTCAGTAATGACGGCAAAACGTTAAATTATTCCGGCAATGATCCTTTTATTCTGTTTCATAAAATAGACGCTGTTCCAACCGGTAAACATGAGAATCAATATGATAGGTACTGGACAGACCCTAAAGATAAATCATATTGGAAACAATTTATTTTCCATAATTATTCCGAACGTAATTATAAAGATTATAAGGAAGGTGTTTTTCAATGTAACGGTTTACCGGCGGGAATGTATCGGGTTGCATTTAATAATCGTGGTAAGATTTTGCCTGAAGAATCCGGTCATATCGGATTAACTGATGCAATTACCGTCGGTAAAGAAAACAAAAATACAAACGTTACACAAAAATTAGTTCAAGGCGGAATATTAAAGTTACATGCGGTTGATGCTGATTCCGGTGAAACAATCAAAAATATCCAAATTAAAGAATTGAGATGCAATCTGTTTCCTTCACCTAGCAACGGCAATTGGCAAAACTCAGATGAATACAGTATTATCGCTCATCTTTTTCCGGGACAATATAATTTTTCTGTTTCAAAAAATGTTTATGTTCCCGAAGACCGTATTTATACGCCGGTTGAGGAAAAATACGAAACGGAAATTTTTGACGGTAAAGAATCGTTTGTCGAAGTGAAATTGCGTTCCCGTCCGCAAACCGACGAGGAACTCAATGAACGTTGGAAATTTATTATAACAGGAACTGTTCGCGATCTCGAAGGGAAACCGTTACCGTTTGCTAAAATAAAAATCAGTGGTTATCAAGGACACCGTCCCGGCAGTGCCGGCGTGGTTGCGGATGAAAACGGACATTACACATTCCGCTTTTCAAATGATATGGTTACAGCAATGCATGTTATTTATTCCGAACAACCAACACCGGAAAAACCTAACACATTAAAAATCTCCATTACCGCCGAACATTCGGGTTTTGTTTGGAAAGGGATTCGAACTGCCGATGGAAATATCGTTTCCGATCAATTTTTGATTAAAAATGAAAACCCAAAATCAAACGGCGAATTTTCTCGCAACGATTTTCATTACATGTTCACCGTCGAACCGGAACCAACCGATCAGATCAAGAAGAAACACAATTATCATCAGGATAATGTTGTGTATCCACTCAAGCCGACTGAAATCAATATTGTCATGCAACCGGCTGTTCATTTTAACGGTGTTATTGAGTTCGACGAACAACCGGAACAACCGGATGTACGCCATTTTTGGAAATACGCCCGAGTCGTCTTTGATCTTCCTCGTGCGGAAAAAGCGTCACACCAGCCGAGTTTTTACGGCGAACTAAACGACGATTTTCATTTTGCTATTGATGTATTACCGCAAGATACCGATGTCCAATTTAGCGTTTCAACATTTCTTCCGCAGGCTTGGCAAAAAGATTCGGTCTTTGCGCAAACTGATTTTTTCAAACTGCCGCCGGTTGGAAGTTATAACGTTACTCTTTATTGGAAAACGGAAACAAAAAACGGCGTCAAAATACATCAACTTGCCGTCAAATCATTAACCGATGCAAACGGTCAAAAAATTGATACGGAATTTGTCAGACTCGTCCGGACAACAGATTTTCTTTTCAATCGCTGGACATTTACCGGAACATTACGAGATGATTCCGATCATCCGATACCGGATGCCGAAGTTAAACTTTTTCGATTTGACCGGTACAAGGGTCAAAATTTTGAAACGTTAAAAACCGATTCGGAAGGAAAGTTTACCGTTTCGGAAATAAAACCGTCTCCGTTTAACGAGAACAACAATCGCGATTCCTCGCACGGTGAATTTATCGCGGTTCATTTCGAGAAGGACGGATTTTTGCAAAAAGAACGATTTTTTGAAGAGGATGCTTTATTAGTTTTTCTTTCCAATATTGAAAATCCGCACGAAAAAACGTTTTCCAGTAATTCCATTTCGACCGACCGAATTGTTGAGCCTCACAAAATGGCAGAGTTTAATTTTGTGTTACAACGTTGTTCGCTTGTTGAAGGTCTTTTAGTTGACGCGCAGGATAAGCCAATCATCGGATATTTTCTTAATTTATCATCTGATACTGCGGTCAACAGAGATTACCGTAATTTAATTAAGACGGATCGGCAGGGACATTTTGTTTTCAATAAAATTTTACCGAAATTTCCGTTTTGGTTTGATACTAGGGATGATTCCGGTGGTGATCGTAATATTTTTCGAACAAATAACATTACTTTCCAATCCGGCGAAAAATACAATGTCAAACTTCGGCTTGCTAAAGAACCGGACGATTCAAAACGGTTGATTATGGAATCGATACAAAATTCAACCGGCAAGGATGTATCAAAAGAAATTGTTACGGAAGACTTGCGAACCCGACCGTTACTCGGTGAAGAAGAAACAAAAAAAGGACACGATATTTTGCAAAAAACAGTTAAGGCGATTCGTCCAATGTTTGAAATCAAGACAAAAGAAATCGAATC
Source organism: Planctomycetaceae bacterium (assembly GCA_031257725.1). GTDB lineage: Bacteria > Planctomycetota > Planctomycetia > Pirellulales > Thermoguttaceae > WRKP01. The sequence continues at coordinate 8,085 of JAIROD010000109.1, forward strand.
AATTTCGTACAATTTTTGTCTCGGCAATGAAGTAAAAGAATTTAACGTCAATCCTTACAATGGTCGGAGATATAATCTTTCAAGAGGGATTACATTTTATGATCCTGTTGCGTTAATTAGTAACGAGTCTTTGTCTCATGTTCGGTTCCGTGCCATTGAGACAAACGAAAATGACCTCCGCCTGCTCACAACAGTGTCCGGTCGTTTCAACGCCGGAAATGGTGTTACAGAATCATGGAAAGGTTACACCGAAGGGCGTTACGGTTGGTCGGAATTTGTGTTGGACGCTAAAACATTTTTACCGAAACGGATTAAAACCGATCAATCCGAAACGGAATATTTTGACTGGATGCCGTTTGGCAATCCCGATGACAAACAATTTGTACCAAAACGGATTTTCTGTAAAGTGCGCGGAATGATTTTTGATTTTCGTTTTAAAATACATGAACAAGACGTTTGGCTTTTTGACCGCAGCGTTGTTACAACCGGAAACCATGAAGAAACTGTTTGCCGGATTGATAATGTTCAGATAAAACGTGTTGTTTGGGCGTCGAAAGAGGATGAAGACCGTGTGCGTGATTTGTTGCGGAAATATAATGACGCGAACCAATATTGGTTGGCGTGGTATCCGAAGGATTTACCTAAATTCGGTTACACATTTCATCGGCGGGAACTTGACGCTGAAGAGTTGACTTATCACGATGAAGTGTTGACCTATGAAGACATCAAAGCCGCAACAAATTGGTATGCCGAATTTTACCGCAAGGGAATTTCATACATCGGTGTTTCACGGCTTCTGGTCATTGATATTGACGCATTGCGATGTACAAGAGTTGTTGAAAATGCCGAAGCGGGAACATTGGAATGTGATTTTGTTCTCAAACAAGAATGGATGAACGCCGTAGGTAACGGAATTTCCAATACATGGCTTGGCTGGTTCAATGGCGTTATTGATCGGGGAACGGCTGTTTTTGACACAAAAACAAATACAGTCAAAGAAATTCGCACGGAAAATTATGACGAACGGTTTTATGATTATTACGAATTGAAACCGGGTCAATTTGTTCCGCGGCGCATTGTGTTTGATTATCATGAAGGCAACCAAAACGATTCCGACAAGATGTTTTTTGATTTTCGTTTCAAAGTTTATGAACCATGTCTTTGGCTTTTTGACCACAGTGTCACACCGGACGAAAAGGATTTTCCGGTGTGGATTGATCATGTTCGCGTCGAAGGTCAACCCGGCGTGGAAATGAAATGAAAGCATCATCGTTGGCACCAATTTATTTGTAACCGTTTACGCCGATAAACCAATGGTTGTTTGGAAGCGTTTGTTATTTTGTGGGCGGGCGATCTCAAGCAGGGTTTCCTGTTCACTTGATAACAAATTCTGTTACCTCACGAGTCATGCCTCGTGTTTTTCTTGATCAGTCAAAGCGGTAATTGTCTATTTTGTTTTAACCTTTTTTTAACACGAAATACACGAAAAATACAAAAAAAGATTTCTGTTGTCCTTTTCGTATAATTTTTGTGTGTTTCGTGAAATTTCGCGTATTTTGTGTTTAAAATAGACAGTTACTCAAAGCGGTTTTCCTTCTTGAAGGCTAATAAAGAATTCACGCACAGCATCATCATCGGCATCTATTTTGACAACAAAAAGTTCACGGTTCAAGAAACAATCTTTATCTTCATCAGTTAACGATTCAAATGTTTTTCCTGCCCAAGTCGGAGATTCACCTCTGATAGTAAAGAGACGAGGGTCATGCATACTAGGCAAAATAAAGTTATGATCTTTGTTCTGGATGAAATCGGCAATCGCATTGAGACGTTGCTGTCCATCAACGATATAGCCGCAAGGCGCAACTTTCGTTTTTCCCCAAAGTGTGTCGGGTTCTTCCTGTTTTTGATGAACATAAAAAACAGGAATTTCAGTACCGCGAAGGAGGGCATCAATCAGCCATACCTGTTGCGACCGTTTCCATTTCACACCTCGCTGGTATTCCAAACAGACTTTTAAATCACCTTGGATATAAGCATCGTACATTTTTTTAACACTAATAGTCATAAATGTTGATTTCATTGTTGAGTTCTCTCCACTGATTAGAGGTTAATGGTTACTGAAATAAGATAGGAGAAATTGTTTGTATGATTTCTATGTCGGTAGGGCATTCATGAAACGCATAATGATGATGCTTACAATGTTGCTCACTCTGGAAAACAAAAGCGATACTATTAATAGGGTAGGGAAAAATTGTGATTCAAAACCAAACTTGACAAACTTTCAGAACGCAAAAAAAAGAGTGCCAGTCAAGGAAATTGTCAAAGGCACTCTTACCACGGAGTTCATAACACAACACCGACAGGCACTCCCATTTGGGAGCGTCTTCTTGGTGTTGCTGTTATGACAAGAATCTTTCGATTCAGGGTGGTAATTGCCTTCGAGCAACGAAACGCTAATTTTTCAGTTTATTAAAATTTTTTCGATATGACAATTCCTTCGATCAATATATTTCTTAGTAAAATTACGAAAAATGAGTCTATCACACTAAATTCGGTATGACAATAACCCCCTCAAAAAATTTCCCAATATTCAGAGGCTGGTTGTTAAAATGGGTAGATTGGGGGTCGGCAACCGTAGGTGAACGCCGTAGTTGATCTGGTTTTCCCATTTCCGTCCGCACACAGGGTCAAATCGGCTCATCAGGTAGGCGACCTTTCGCCGAAAGGTCGCGTCGGCGATAGCCGACTTGCCCCTGTTTACGGTGGGAAATTAAAAACCAACAGCGTACAACACAATGACAAAACCAACCGTTGCGACGTTTCGGCGAAACGTCGCCTACCTATAAAATCAAAAGAAAAATACGAATCTAAAAATTAAAATAGACAGTTACGTTGTTCGGTTGTTATGGGGAGTCGCCGAATGCGTAACATGAGTTAACATTTAACAGTCGAACTTAAAACAAGATCAAAATTTCAATAACCAACGTACCACAACGCATGGTACCTCCAACTCTCACACGGAATATTTTATCAAAAATTTTATATCTATCAAGCCCATATAAAAATTTTCTCTGATTATTTCGTTTTTTTGAAGAATAGCGAGATTTCTTTGAGGGACTGCCCCTTGTTCC
>JAIROD010000775.1 GCA_031257725.1 Planctomycetaceae bacterium
CCGTATTTTGCCTGTTTAATATACCAAAAAAATCAATAAAAAACAACACTTAACCCCTTATTTTTCAAATACTTAATAAAATAAGGAGTTAAATTCCTTTTAGAATCGTCCACAGATTAACGCAGATGTACGCAGATTATTTTTATTTGCGGTTTGTGATTTATGATTTGTGTTGCACGCGGAGGGACTATCCTCAAAATAATTGGACAGCGTCAAGGTATAAATATAACCAGTGCATATTGGGGTAACGTGAGTGTAATACCTCCGCTGAAATGATAGACTACAAAATCTTCGTCAATTTTTTGTCCTTGTTCTTCTTTTTCTCTTATATGTTTATACATGCCATGTGTTACCATAATTGGTAATATTTTGACTTGATATATTGGATTTCTTCGAACGGTAATATCTAGCGGCGTAAAAGTTATCCCCAAACACATGAACAATAACAGTAACATTATGATATAACTTTTTCTTATGTGAGGACAAATACAAACTAATACAATACATAGCAAACAGGTCGTTATCGCTATGTTCCTTCCGCTCATGGATACAAAGAGGAAAAGAAAATAACTAACAACCAAAATTCTTGACCAACTTAATGGATTTTTGTTTGGTTTTAAATTCATAGAGTTATTACAGGTTTGGATACACCATATTTTTTGCATCCTGAAATAAAATCTCCAATATAGTCACGAAGTAATTGTACATTGGGGTATCTCTCATCATTCAATTTTTTATTTTCAACCAATTAGTTAGCGATAGTTAACGACGGGATTTATCCCGTGTTTGGCGGTTAAGTCGAACAACGCGGGGCAAGCCCGCGCCGTTAACGTTCGGTAACTTTTAACTTTTTACCAGATCGATAAATTCGGTAACGTGTTGTTTTTCGGTGAATCCGACAATCATCACGTCCACACAATCCAAATTTTTGACGAAATTTGTTGATTTTTTCCGCAACTCGTAATCGGCGGACATTTTGCCTTCACCGAGAATTTTCATTGCGATAATTCCTTTTCCGGCGTTGTGTGCAGATCGAATTGCCCGAACACTTTCCTCCACACGTTGTACAGGGTTCTCTTTGGGTCCGTCCATGTTCATTCCTTCACTATTAATGCGGACATGAATGGTATCGCACCATGAAGTTTGGGCGGCGTGTTCAACGGCAACATTGGAGTGGGTGCTTACTCCGTGCGCACGAATTAACCCCTTTTCTTTAAGCCGTGCCAAACTTGCCATCGCCTCTTCGTTTTTCGATGTCCACTTTTTATCCGTCATACAATGAATCTGGACAACATCAATGTAATCCGTTTTAAGTTCCCGTAAAAAACGCGGAATTGTTTCTTCAGGACTAAGCCGTTCCTTTTCGGGAATACCGCCGGGCAATAACCAAATTTTCGTTCCCAGAACATAACTGTCACGCGGTTTGCCTTTCATCGCTTCAGCAACAACAAAATGTGTCCCATAAAGATCGGCACAATCAAAAAAACGAACCCCATGATCATAAGCAAATTGAAGTAACTCAATTCCCCGTGACCAACCCATTCGGGTTAAATCGGACATCCGTTGACTGCCGCGCATTCCTGTGCCAAAACCAATTCGGGAACATCGAACCTCTTTGGTCAATGGAACCCACTCATTAAGATCGTTTGGTTTTTTAACAGTTGTTTGTTTTGCCGTTTCCTGTGCGGAAATCGTTCCTAAGGTCAATGTTCCGGCACCAAGTGCCGCCATTCCAAGAAAATCACGTCGTTTCATAGTAAAATAAAAAGGGTTAGAGGGTTAAAAGGGTTAAAGCAAACCAATGCGTAACATGAGTTAATGGAGATATTTATTGATAATTTTTGTTTGAATGGTTTCCTGATTGGTATTTTTGAGCAGAAATTTTTTACGGGTTGAGGTTTCACCGGAGAGTAATTCAATTTGTGAGATTTTCAGTTCCAATGATTTTGCCAAAAGTTTTCGAATAGCGTTGTTTGCTTTTCCTTTTTCGGGAGCCTGCGTTACCGAAACTTTAAGCGAACCGTCCTGCACCCCGCGTATTTCATCCCGTTTGGAACCGGGTTGCGCTCGAACCGCAAGAATAACTCCGTCAGGATGAAATGTCAACATGATAAGGAAAATAGGAAATGGAACGTGTTCAATAGAAGGAGTTAACCGGAAAGCGTTACGATCCGGAAACTTCGCGGATTTTTAATAGTTGTTCGATAAAAGTTTCGAGTCGGTCAAGCGGTAACATGTTTGCGCCATCACTGGGTGATTTATCGGGTTCCGGATGGGTTTCGAGAAACAAAGCGTCAATTCCCACCGCGGTTGCCGCTCTTGCTAAGGGTTCAATCATTCGGCGGTTTCCGCCTGTTGCATGACCAAGCCCGCCCGGTTCCTGAACACTGTGTGTTGCGTCAAAACAAACCGGAACACCAAAATCACGCATAATCACAAGCGATTGCATATCATTCACCAAACGACCATAACCGAAAAATGTTCCGCGTTCACAAAGTAAGATGTCTCGGCAACCGGAAGATTCCAACTTTCGGACAACATTTTGCATATCCGCCGGAGCAAGAAATTGTCCTTTTTTGACATGAACCGCCCGACCGGTGGCGGCTGCCGCGACCAAGAGATCTGTTTGACGTGCCAGGAATGCGGGAATCTGGAGAAGTTCGCAAACCTGAGCAACCGGTACCGCCTGATAAGATTCGTGAATATCTGTTGTTACCGATAAACCTGTCCGTTGTTTAATCTCGTCAAGCATTGCCAGACCACGCTCCATCCCCACACCACGATAAGCGTTTATACTTGTCCGATTTGCCTTGTCGAAAGAACCTTTGAAAATCACCGTGATCGGAAACCGGTCTCGGAGACGAACCAATGTTTCCGCGATAATCCCGTTAAATTCCTCTTGAAGAGTACACGGTCCCGCAATCAAAAGAAGTTTCTCGCCTTTTCCGCAACGGTCATTGCCAATTTGTATCGGATTATTCATTGATTATTATTTTTTGTGATAATGAAAAGGAATATGATCGTCCTGATTAGGGACAACATGTTGGTAAAAAACGGTATCGCAACATGATTCGCGTCCCGCTAGGGACGACATGTTGGTAAAAAACGGTATCGCAACATAATTCGCGTCCCGCTAGGGACGACATGTTGGTAGAAAACGGTATCGCAACATAATTCGCGTCCCGCTAGGGACGACATGTTGGTGGAAAAACGGTATCGCAACATGATTCACGTCCCGCTAGGGACGACATGTTGGTAAAAACGGTATCGCAACATAATTCGCGTCCCGCTAGGGACGACATATTGGTAGAAA
>JAIROD010000177.1 GCA_031257725.1 Planctomycetaceae bacterium
CTTTTGGTAAATTCTGAATGATGAGAGATTCCCATAAATAGTTAACGACGGGGTTTACCCCGTGTTTTAGGGTTAAGCCGAACAACGCGGGGCAAGCCCACGCCGTTAACTTTTGGTAAATTCTGAATGATGAGAGATTCCCATAAATAGTTAACGACGGGGGTTACCCCGTGTTTTAGGGTTAAGCCGAACAACGCGGGGCAAGCCCACGCCGTTAACTTTTGGTAAATTCTGAATGATGAGAGATTCCCATAAATAGTTAACGACGGGATTTACCCCATGTTTTGGGGGTTAAGTCAAACAACGCGGGGCAAGCCCACGCCATTGACTTTTGATAAATTCTGAATGATGAGAGATTACCGAGTATTTCCTGATAATACGCTACTGAATAGATATGGAAATTTTTTGAAAGGACATAATGGACAAATTAGTTGCAAATTTAATAGTATTTTACAAATTTTAATAGAAATTAAGAAAATTTAGATTTTGCTATTGTATTTTATAAAGAATTTTGTAAAATAGTAAGTACATACAAAAAATTAACAGTAAAAACAATTTTTTGAGGTAAATTTTATGTCCAATCCTATAATTCTGTCTATTGATCCGAAACTGCTTCGCACGGATGAGCGGATTATCCATGCCGCTATCAAAGTTTTTGCCGACTTTTCGCTTGAAAAGGCAACTCTTGCAATCATTGCTAAAGAGGCAGGAATTACTCTTTCCTCTATTACTTACTACTTTAAGACGAAAGAAAAACTTTACGGTGAAGTCCTCAACCGCATACTTGATTATATGCTGGACGACATTAACCGCAGGATTGCCGAACTTGACGCAATGTCCGAGAACGCTCTTACGCCTGAAGTTGCTGAAATAAATCTTCGCGATTTATTCCGACACTTCGTTGGGCGGCTGTTTGACAGTGGTTCCGCGTTGTTTGTCCGCATTTTGATTCGGGAACAGTCTGCTCCGTCAGTATTTTACAATGATATTTATGAACGGTATTTCAAGCGGGTGATTCACCTCCTGGAACGCCTCATCGGAGTAATCACAGGGTGTAAGGAAAAACACCGCTTGTCAATGTTGGCATTTTCGGCGTTTGCCCAAATCATCGGTTCGCGGCTTGAAAAGTATTTGCTTCTTAAACATTCAGGTATTGAAGAGTTTTCGGCAGACGACATCGAACAAATTGAAATGATTATTACGGAAAATGCGATGCTGATCGTAAAACAAGAACATTTCCTTTACACCGTTACATAACGAAAACTCAAACGAGAGCTAAGACACGAACTGAAATGACCGCCACACACATTAATCCGCTTCGTATTGGGCTTGATGTCGGATCAACAACCGTCAAGATTGTCATTCTCGACAGCCTCGCCCGACAGATTCATGTTGCCGAATATCAACGGCATTACGCCGAAGTCTTCGAGACATTGACCAATCTTATGCGGCGGCATCTCGCCAACTTGCGCAACCGGAATTTCACTGTTACCGTAACCGGATCGGCGGGCATCGGCATTGCGGAAAATTTACGCTTACCGTTTGTTCAGGAAGTGATCGCTTGTACGGAAGCCGTTACTGTATTTATTCCGCAAACGAATACGGTGATTGAACTCGGCGGTGAAGACGCAAAAATTACTTTTTTTGACGGCAGTATCGATTTGCGGATGAATGAAACATGTGCAGGCGGGACGGGGGCGTTTATTGACCAGATAGCCGCTACGCTGAAAACGGATGCAGCGGGTATTAACGAACTTGCGTCTCGACATCACAAGATATATCCGATAGCAGCGCGGTGCGGCGTTTTCACAAAGTCCGACGTTACAATGTTACTCAACGAAGGGGCAGCGAAAGAGGATGTTGCCGCCAGTGTCTTACAGGCAATTGTGGAACAGACAATCGGCGGATTGGCGTGTGGGCGTAAAATACAGGGTAATGTTGCCTTTCTCGGCGGTCCCTTGCATTTTTTGCCGGAGTTGCGCCGGTTGTTTATCGAAACGTTAAAATTGACGCAGGAACAGGCAATCGTTCATGATAACGCTCATTTTTTTGTTGCATTAGGGGCGGCTTTGTTGTCGGCGGAAAACAAGGAAATATTATCGGCAACGGAAATTTTACAGTTATTCGAGAACACCCCGCAGCGAGCCGAACATTGTGTTTCTATTCTTGTTCCGTTGTTTGCAACACGGGCAGAATACGAACAATTCCAAACTCGGCATGACCAACTCAAAGCGGAATATGCGGAACTATCCCGAACAAGCGGTGATGTTTTTCTTGGAATTGACGCTGGCTCAACAACAACCAAAGCGGTATTGCTTGATGAGGATAATCGGATTCTCTGCTCGTGGTATGGTTCCAATGAAGGCAATCCGATACAAACCGTTCTGAACATTCTCCAAGAAATTGATTCTAATTTACCGGCAACCGCAAGATTAAAAAATTCGTGTGTAACCGGATACGGCGAATATTTACTTCAGGCGGCATTTGGGATTGATATGAGCGAGGTGGAAACATTGGCTCACTATCGGGCGGCACGATTTTTTGTTCCGGACGTTTCATTTATTCTCGATATTGGCGGACAAGATATTAAGTGTTTGTCGATCAAAGGCGGGCAACTTGACAAAATTATTCTTAATGAAGCCTGTTCGTCGGGTTGCGGTTCTTTTGTGGAGACCTTCGCCCAATCACTCGGGAACACTGCCGCCGATTTTGCGCAAGCGGGATTGTTTGCCGAACACCCGATTGACTTGGGAACACGATGCACGGTGTTTATGAATTCCAAAGTCAAGCAAGCCCTGAAAGAAAATGCAACAGTTGCGGACATTTCGGCAGGCATCTCCTACTCCGTTGCCAAGAATGCACTTTACAAAGTTCTGAAAATTTCAGACGCTTCTGAATTAGGAACCAAAGTTGTCGTTCAGGGGGGAACGTTTAACAATCCGGCAGTGTTACGGGCGTTTGAACATCTCATTCGGCGTGAAGTGTATCGTACCGATATTTCCGGCATGATGGGAGCGTTTGGTGCAGCGTTGATTGCGGCGGAAAAATCGCAAAAAGGCATGTTGCCTAGAAACAAGCCGCATCAAAACAAGCCGTATCAAAACAAATCGCATGATGTTTCCAATTCTACCGTACTTTCCGGCAAAGGGTTAGAAAACTTTTCGGTAACCACAACGCAAACACGTTGTAACCGTTGTTCCAATAAATGCCCGTTGTCCATTCACCGGTTTAGCAGCACGTCAGACGATACCAAACCGAAAACTTTTATTTCCGGCAACCGTTGTGATCGAGGAGTTGGCAAGGAAACGGTTACACGGACAATCAATTTGTTCCGTGAACAGTATGAGCGGATTTTTGCTTATGAACCGCTTGAACCGCCTTATGCGTTGTTTGGTGATATTGGATTGCCGAAAGTATTGAATATGTTTGAGAATTTTCCATTCTGGGTTACGTTGTTCCAAGAGTTGGGGTTCCGAGTGGTTTTGTCCAACCTTTCAAGCAAGCAGGATTACGACAAAGGACTCAGCGGCATCACTTCACAGACGTTATGCTATCCTGCCAAGATGGTTCACGGACATATTCTCAACCTTATTGACAAGGGCGTGAAGCGAATTTTTTATCCAGCATTGCCGGTAGAGCGTCGGGAGTTTAAGGAGTCGTCCTATTCTTACAGTTGCCCTGTTGTTGGTTCGTATCCTGAAGTTATCCGTCTCAATGTTGATGAAATTAAAGAACACGGTATTGACTTCATCCAACCATTCCTGCCCGGCAATGATCCGATAAAACTTGCCAAACTGTTTTATGCTGATCTGAAAAAATACGGAGTGAATTACCGCAAACTCATTCAAGCGGCGCAGAAAGCATTTTCCGCCCAAATCCGATATGAACAGGATATTCGGCAACGAGGCGAGGAAGTTGTTCATGAATTGTTGTCAACAGGTCAACCTGCGGTGGTGCTTGGCGGTCATCCTTATCATCTTGACCCGATGATTCATCACGGCATTCCGGAGTTAATCAATTCACTTGGAATTGCGGTTTTATCCGGTGATTCTGTTGCTCATCTTGGTAAAGAATTGCTTTTTCCGCTCAATGTTGTTGATCAATGGCGTTACCATGCCCGACTGTACCGTGTGGCGACATTCACCGCAAAACATAAACAATTCCAAATGGTTCAACTTACTTCCTTTGGTTGTGGATTAGATGCTGTTGTTGCCGAACAGGTTGCTGAAATTCTGCACTCGGTTGGAAAACCGCATACGTTGCTGAAAATTGATGAAGGAACACAACTCGGAGCAGTCAAAATTCGTATCCGATCCCTATTATCGACCATGCAACAAACACAATCTCTCAGTTGTCCCTAATATCTACTGTCAACAGGATGATATTGGTTATTTTGTTTGATTCAAAAGGTAGGCGGCTAAAAGGTAGGCGACCTTTCGCCGAAAGGTTGCCGATCAATCCTTCGCCCTGAAAGGGCAATAGATACCAGCCCGCCGCAACGCGGCGGGTAACGGTAACACGCCATCAACGCCCTGAAAGGGCAGCATATTTAATTAATTGTTGATAGTAATAGTTAATAGACCTTCAGTTAGCGAAAAGGTCTATTAACGTAATATTTCAGTGGAATATTCCTGATTATTTCTGATTTAGGGGAAAGTGGATAGCCCTCTACCAACCTTATTTTCACCTTA
>JAIROD010000192.1 GCA_031257725.1 Planctomycetaceae bacterium
TCCAAACTTTTTATGTCAAAATCAAGGTCTTTGAGCATTTTTACCAAAAATGTCGGAGTACCGGTTTCGAACCAGTAATCTCCGAAATCTTTTTTGACGAAAGTATTCAACAAACTGAATGGATTGTACACACCTTCACTGACTTTGGCAAAATGATAGCCGTTATAATGTTTTTTCAACTCGGCAAGCGTTGCATCGTAAGTCAATTTTTGTTTTGTTGCAAGAAATTCTATCTCCGGTTGGAAATAAGCGGTCAATTCCGATTCTGAAATGCCGCAGATACCGGCATAATCTTCATCCAGACTAATATCCACCAAATGATTCAAATCGCTGAAAATGCTGACTTTCGAAAATTTGGTCACTCCGGTGAGAAAGACAAATCGCAAGTTAGCGTCAGCACTTTTCAGTACGCCATAAAAACCTTTCAGTATATCACGCATGGCTTCATTGAGTTTTTTATCATTCAATGTTCCCACTAACGGTTTGTCGTATTCGTCCACCAGAACGACCGCTTTGTGACCGGATTGCTTACAGGCGCGACGAATAAGTCCTGTAAGACGAGCTGCCGGAGTTGCCTCCGTCGCTATTTTTCCCCATTCAGATTCTAATGGCGATAGATTCGTCTCCAACGCCGAATAAAGTGAATCAATACCGGTATAACCTTCAACATTGAAATCCAAATATAACACCGGATATTCTTTCCATTCTCTTTCTAATTCGGCAATCGCCAAACCCTCAAAGAGTTCTTTTTTCCCAAGAAAAAACGCGTTGAGAGTGGACAGAAAAAGACTTTTCCCGAAACGACGCGGTCGTCCGAGAAAATAAGGTTTGCCCATGGTTACCAAACGGTAAAGATATGCCGTTTTGTCCACATACAAACAATCGGTTGTTCGTAAATCTTCGAAATCCTGTATGCCGATTGGCAATTTTCTAGTTGTTCTTATTGTTGTTAACATCTTTTTATTTTCAACCCATTAATTAATAAATTAATAGTTAATAGTTAACGACGGGGTTTACCCCGTGTTTGGGGGTTAAGCCTAACAACGCGAGGCAAACCCACTCCGTTAACTTTCGGTAAATTCTGAATGATGAGAAATTCCCAATACTTTGTTTTATTTTAGTGGAATTTCGGAACGCGGGCAACATGCCGGAAATAAAAATTCCGCCGAAATACTACGTAACTTTTTATTTTCACAACGATTCGGTCAACGGCATGATCTTGGTTGTTTTGTTTGATTCAAGAGGTAGGCGACTTTTTGCCTAAACATTGCCTACTTTTTGATGTCCTATTTTTTGGTAGGCGACCTTTCGCCGAAGGGTTTTCACCCACGGTCGCGTCGACGATAGCCGACTTGTCCCTGTTTTCCCGCCGGCAATCAGTTTCCAAACCACAAATTGCCCAATCGAATCTGATTCACTGTTGCCTATCGGCAACGCAATGTTTCGGCGAAACATTGCCGACCTTTTGATGATCCACCTTAGGGAAGTTTCAAATAAAACAACCAATTTCTACTCGTTTACTGCATAATTGTAGAACAACTTTAACCAATTGTAGAACGACATTGACTAATTGTAGGACGACATTTTCCAATTTGTAGAACGACATTAACCAATTGTAGAACGACATTAACCAATTGTAGAACGACATTGATCAATTGTAGGACTACATTGACCGATTGTAGGGCGACATTTATCGATTGTAGAACGACATTGACCTAATGTTGTTCTACAAATTACACAATTCCAACGATTTTTTTAGCAGGAGATTCGTATTCGGGTGTGTTTTTCCGTTTGTAGTGGATGGTCAATGGGATTCGTCAGACAGTGATGTATGGAAATGTTTCATTTTTCTGTTATACTTTTTTCTGTGAATTTCTAAGAATTTCGGCAAAAGACTCTTGTATTCGATTTCAATCAATTTTATCCTGACAAAAGAAAAGAGGAATATTTTGTGTCTGATTATGCACTTCAAACCAGTATTCGTTTATGTCAACAGGTTTCGCGTTCCGCAAAATCGAATTTTGTTCCTGCGTTTTCACTTCTTCCGTCTGCCAAACGTGAAGCGATGGAAATACTTTATGCTTATACACGGTTCACCGATGATTTGGCGGATCAACCGGATATTGATCCGCGTACCGGTACGGTATTGCCGACCGGTACGCGGCGGAAATTACAAAAATTGAATCAATGGGTCGCCGCACTGGAGGCAACTCTTGGTTCTCTCAACGGCAACAAACCTCTCATCGCCGAACCCGAACACGAAACCGCATTTCTGGCGTTGGAACAACAATTTCCCGGCTGCACCGGTTTGAAATTGTTACCCGCGTTGAAAATGGTTGTTAATCGTTTTAATATTCCGCGTGAACCTTTGTTTCATCTGATCGACGGAGTGGAATCGGATATCGAACCGCATGAATTTGAAACATTTGAAGATTGTGCGGATTACTGTCATCAAGTGGCGACTTCGGTTGGTTTTGCATCGTTGGCAATTTGGGGAACAACCGAACCGCTTTTTTCTGAACCGGTGGTTCGTGCGGCGAAAGCGTGTGGTATTGCGTTTCAATGGACAAATATTCTGCGTGATCTGGCGGAAGATTATCACAACAACCGGATTTATCTGCCGCAAAATGAACTCCATCGATACGGTTTAACCGTCAACCAGTTCGGAACGCTTCTCGATAGAAAAAGTTGGAATGAACAGAAAAAGAAACCCAAAAATCTTTCCGATTATGATCAATATGCGTTCCATGAAATGATTCGGCGAATGGAGAATTTTGAAGAAAAATGGAGCAAACTGATTCAATTTCAATTGGAACGTTGCGAAATTTATTATACAAACGCCGCTCCGCTTTATCCATTGATTCAACAGGACAGTCGTCGGGTTTTCGGATTGATGTGGAACCGATATTACAAACTGTTTCGTAAAATCCAAGAGAATCCGTTGCAAATTGTTCATGGCAAAGTTCAACTCACCAAGTTTCAAAAATTGCGTCTTTTATTCCGATGGAAATGCTTACCCGCTAAATGGATTAAATAAGGCAACTTCTATCCTAAATTCGTGAAAAATATTCACAATGGGGCATCTCTCATAATTCAATTTTTTATTTTCAACTAATTGGTTTTACCCTGTGTTTTAAGGTTAAGTCGAACAACGCGGGGCAAGCCCACGCCGTTAACATTCGGTAAATTCTGAATGATGAGAGATTCCCAACAGTAAATATAAACTAATTTTTTTCGTAACAATTCACGCAAATTTCAACCCCGATGTTGAATAGCCGACTCCTCTTCCCCCAAAAAATTCCCTAGCGTTCAGAGGGGGGGGTTAAAATGGATAAAAATTTGTAGGTCAATTATTGGCAGATAGGCGACTGTTCAGCGGACGGATCGCCTACCTCGCAATTTTCTACTTTAATTTACCTAATTTAACAACCACCCTGTGAACGCTAGCCCGCATATTTCATGTCCTTTTTGATACAATTTTCATTTATTTTTCGTAACGTGCCTGTTTTTAAGGAGTTACGGAGAAAAACATGCAAAAACATGGATTTTTGGACGAAAACGGTGTGTTTTTTCTATTTTTTTAACAATAATTTGATCATACTGAAAATTTCAGATTATCCTGAAATATGTGTACAGTGGTGAATTATTCGGGCTAGGAAATTTCCCAACATTTGTATATCAAACGGTTTGTCCTTGTATGAAGGTTTTCTTTCAGAAGAAGTCTGACGTGTTACCCCTGAATTTTCTTTATTGGGAAACCAAAGTTCATAATAGTATTCGGGCGTTCGCAAAGAATAACATTGGTCTGTTC
>JAIROD010000366.1 GCA_031257725.1 Planctomycetaceae bacterium
GGGGTGCTTTTCCGCCGGTTCGGTATTTACTGAAACTGGCGGCGGTTATTCACAGTAAACGCCTAGCGGCGTTGACCCGATAGCAGACGTTACTAGACCAACAATCCACTGAATAGTTAAAAAAATATTCCACTGATATATTACATAGAAAAACATATCAAAGATGAGTGTACGGAAATCGAAAAACTACTTGGCGAATGGGCGTTGATACCGCAGTTTGAAGCGGTACGGCGAACTCATCGGCTCATTCGTCAAACCGGCGAAACTCCGGAACTTTTGACTTTTTTGGTTCGCGGTTACACACACCTGCAAATATTTACGAATATCACCGCACTTGATACTCATCGGGTTTTTCAGGCACGGTCAATGCTTTATGCTCAACGTGCGGTCGCTCAATATGGCGAAACAGTAGAATGGCTTTCACTCCGCGCCGCAGCTTGGTCTCTCAACAATTTTCATCGTCTTGCCCGTCAGGATTTTGCCCAAATTAATGAGCAAAAACAAAATACTGTTGAACAAAATACCGTTGAACAAAATTCCGTTGTACAAAATACCGCCGAACAAAGGCAAGATATTTGGATTGACTTTGCAAAATATTATGCCGAATTTGATTTCGAAGGTCTTAAAAAACGAATTGAAACCGCTAATCCGCAAACAGAACAACCATTGGGAAAATTATTGTATTTTTTCCTGCTCGATTACGCACACGAGAAGGAAACAATGGCACGTCCTTATGCTGAAACAATCATTGCGGATTTACCGGATTGTTCACGTTTGTATCTGGGAATTTTTGACATCAATGATTTCGATATGATTTATGCACCGGATGGTTTTCCGTTTAATGAACACTTAGCACGCAGAATCGCTCCTGCCATTCGAGAGATGGAAGCGATTCCCGATGGAGTTATTGAAGCGGCAAAAAAACTTCAAACAACAGTTAAAAAATCATCAGGTCTCAATTTGTTTTCCAGTTTGTTTGGCGGAAACACCGCAACTTCTTATCATTTTCCTCTTGAACAATATTATCGCGATCTGTCGGTTCTTTTGAATACGTTGTCCGTAACAACTTCATCAATATCGGAACATAAATATTCGGAGCCGTCCTTGTCAATGCTTTCACATCTCTTGAAAGATAACGAATTTCATTGTGTTACAAGACTTGCTTACGGAGTGAAGGGACATAACGGTAGTGCGGAAGAGTACATTATTCCTGCAATGCCGGTGATCGGCGATCACCCCGATGTTGAATTTCTTGGTCTTGCCTGTCGTGACCGTTCATTAGGAACTCCTTTTTGGCATCGGTTGACAACAAAAATAATTCCTTATAACCTTTTTTCACAAAGAAGTATCGGGTTCAATGTCTTATTTTCTGATACGGATTTTCACGGACGTATTTATTCACCGTATTATTTTGCTCATCTGTTTGCGGATCGGGAAAATGTACGCGATATGTTGTTTTATCATCACTGCGCACGGCTTGATGCCGGTGATGGAAAATACTATTTCACCGTTGATCTTCTGAATCATCTTTGTCCGAAAAATCCTTATGCCGCCCGTGTTAATCTTGTACGCGGTAAAAACGTAACGGAAGAAACCGCCGAAACACTCCAAAAGGAATTTGGTCATTTTCCCGGAATGAACAGCGCACTTGCCGAATTTTATCAGAAAAAACAACTTCCCGATAAAATTATTGATCTGATTAAAGATGATTACACTAATAAATTGACTCAATATATTCAGGAAAGTCTGGTGAATATTTATCTTGCCCATAACGAACCGGAAAAAGCAATTGATATTTTGAAAAAATATCTGGAAACAAAAGAATCTAATAAATCGTTATTGAAATATAGTATTCAGCAAAAAATCGGTTTCATTCTCTTGCAGGAAGGAAAAATCAAAGAAGCGGAACCTTATTTTGTTCCGGCAATGCATACCCATTCCAGTTGGGGACTGACCGGAATGGCTCAGTATAACGAGATTATTGGTAACTTCGATGAAGCCGAAGAACTGTTTCGTGCTGATTTACAGTCCTATCCGGAGAATCGATATGGGGAACTCTGGGGATTTCTTTATCGGACAAACCGTCCAGAATCGAAAGAAATCATGGACAAAATTCTTAGCCGCTATGCACGATATAAGTCGGCTAATCCATTGGATACGGAAACTTTAATGAAAAATATCATGAAGAATAAGGAGGTGATTTTTCCTTGTTATTGTATGGATATTCCGTTTCCGGTACAGCTGGGAACGGATCCGCTAACGGATGAATTTCTTCGCGGCGGCAACGGTTATCTTGGAATAATCGCCTGGCTCGACGCAATGAAAAAGAACGACAGGAAACAAGCTGACCGGCTTTTACATTATCTCCGTGAACTCTGGTTTTTGCACGAAAAAAATGATCCTTTTGCCGCTTTACAACGAAAAGTCCTGCCAAAACTGAAACAAAGAAAGTATGTTGACTTTTATTCGCGAATGCTTGCCGCTCTTTTCGCAGCGGATCAAAAAACTCAAAAACCGGGTTCCTTGAAAGAAGACGAAGTTGATTTTGTAATACAAACTGCTTTTGTCAATGATTTACAGTCTTACAACGCTGCCGCATTTCTGTATTTTGCTCTTGGTCGTTACAAAGAACTTTATGGTAAAAAGGAACAGGCGATTGATTATTACCGGCGTGTTCTTGGTTTTCGGGTTCGGTTTGATTGTTACGTGCGTAGTCTTGCGGTGAAAGAGTTACGAAAAAATGGGCTTACCGATGAAGAATACGTTAAGTGGTCTCAAGCCGATCCGCAAATTCATAAAAACCGTATTTCTAATACGAATGCGGATATTTTTTGCCGTCAACTTTTCCGTGATTACTCCGATTCGCCGTCCGGTTCGGTTCTTGCAAAACCGCCCGCCCCAAAATTGATTCCCGCTACGGATTTTGGTAAAACAATTCCATTGACGCCGGGCTGGTATAAAATAACAAAAATCTTGTTTCGAGGTTATCTTTTTGCAGACGAAACGGACACGGAAAAAGTTTCGGTTGTCTATTGGCGTATTCCGAAAGAAGGCGACAAGGATGATTATCAATGGGGTGATATTGGTATTGCTCATGACGGAAATTACGATACTGACCTGCAAAACCGCCGTCATGATGGTTTGTATCCGGTTCGGCTGGGAATTAGCGGCGATTCGTTACTGCCGACTCTTGCATCGTTTCACGATAACGGTAATATGGCTCTCGTTATTTCGCTCAATCCCAATGAAGAACCAAAAAATATGATGCCGGAACCGGATTCTAATTGTGTCCGTGTCGAAATGAAAAAGGTTGCCGACCTGCCGGTTTCAGAACCTCTACATTCCGTAACAACATCAGAATCAATGCCGGCAACGGAAATTCGTGATGTTGTTGCCCAAGAAAACGACGATAATCTCTCCGGTTGGTTCAATGTAATTCGTTACACGGCAATCGTCATGGCTTGTATCGCTTTACTTTTGGCGATCATTATTTCTATTGTAAAAAAGAAACATAATAATAATAATAATAATAATAATAATAATAATAATAAGACCGACGACTGAATAGTTACTAAAAAATTAACAATATTATATCTGTGGAATTTTTGTTTGGTCGTTAACAATCGCGGGGTAAACCCCGCCGTTAACAAATGCGAATAATCGCATGTTGCGAAAACAAAGAGGCCACTGAATAGTTACAAAAAATTAAAATAAAATATAGACCGTTATGTCAATAATTTACCTAAATTCCGAAACGATCGGAAAATTTTCACTAGACATTCCACAATTTTTAAGGAGTATTTGTATGTTAAAGTCTCAATTGTATTTGTTTTTCGTTGGAATTTTGTTTGCGGTAAATCCGTTTTTTGTTGTAGCGGAACCGTTGTCGTTTGATCTTGGCGGCGACGGCTGGACACTCATCAACAAAAATGGTTCCGGTCAATGGACAATTGATAAACCGGAACTTATTACCGTAACTGCCGAAAAATATGAAAAACTTCCGCTTTTCAACGCCCAAGGTGCTGAGTACAATCGCGGAATGAAACTTCACCAGGCTCGATCTCAAGAATGTCCCACCGCATTCGCTGTCGATCCGAATTCAATTATTGTTCGGGAAAAACCGGAAAAAAATTCACTTCAATATGAACGTAATAAGGATTTTCAAATTGAATCCAAATGGGGTTGTGTTGGACGGCTTCCCGAAAGCCGGATTAATGAACAACAATCGGTTTATATTGATTATGTTTACGGTAAAATGCGGATTGATTCTCTTGTCCGAACCCAATCCGGTCAATGGATTCTGAAAAAAGGCGAGTCTCATGTTACAACGCCCGTCCAGCCGGAACTTGGCGACGGTGAAACGCGGTTAGTCAATATTTGGATTAAAGCGCGTATCGAAAAACTAACGCCGGAACTGATTTTTCCGATTTTAGAAACAACATATCCTGAACCGTCTCCGCGATCTCCGACAGTAGCGGAAAAACTGATTCCAAAAACAATAGCGAAACTCAACGCCGGTGAAACGGTTCATATTTTGGCGTGGGGTGATAGTGTAACCGATGCCGGATATTTGCCCGATCCGCAAACCGAACGTTGGCAGGAACAGTTTACCGCACGGCTTCGTACAAAATTTCCCAAAGCCGATATTGTTCTGAAAACAGAAGCGTGGGGCGGACGCAATTCCAATTCTTATCGTAACGAACCGCCGGGAAGTCCCAAAAATTATAAGGAAAAGGTGCTTGATCTGAAACCGGACTTAATTGTTTCGGAATTTGTCAATGATTCTTTTTTGCACGGTGATGCGTTGGACAAACGGTATTCCAAAATTCTTGAAGAGTTTAAGGAGATTGGAGCCGAATGGATTATTTTAACGCCGCATTATGTCCGTTCGGATTGGATGGGGTTGCCGTCTGAACAAGGAATTGACGATGATCCGCGACCTTACACAAAATCGTTGCGTGAATTTGCCGCAAAAAATAATATTGCATTGGCGGATGCTGCTAAACGTTACGGCCGGCTTTGGCGTCAGGGAATTCCCTATTCAACATTGATGATGAACAATATCAATCATCCCAATCCTTATGGTATGAAACTCTTCGCCGACGCCCTCATGGAATTATTCGAAACAGAATAACCGTGAAAACGCAAAATGCAGGACGAAAAGATGCCCTTAAAATAATCCGTTGCCAATGTAACGCAGACAAATAAAATTGTTTTCAGTAATTTTGTCATTTGAATTTTCTTTTGGGAGGTTTAAAGGTAACTGTCTATTTTAAACACAAAATACACGAAACACACAAAAATTGTACGAAAATGATAACAGAAATCGTAATTATTCACTCGATTGGAGGTTTTACATTTTGCGATTGATTTATACAACGAACACCCCCTTTAGGGGTTCAACGTGAATAACCGCCGGTTTCAACCGGCGGAAAGTACCGCCCTTAAACTCAACCCCTTTAGGGGTTGTATGTGAAGAAAGTTACAAGTTTCCATGCCGCTTTTGTGCACCCCCTAAAGGGGTTGGCGGTTTGTAGGTCTGTTACCGCCGGTTCAGTATCTACTAACTGGCGGCGGTTATTCACATGAAACGCCTAACGGCGTTGACCCGATGACAAACGTTTAAAAAACGTCAATAACAATAAATAGACCAACCAATC
>JAIROD010000376.1 GCA_031257725.1 Planctomycetaceae bacterium
ATGTTTTAGACATTTTATCCGTAAGCTAAAGCATACGGTTAATAAAGTGTCATCCCTGCGGGATTAAACTAGGGAATCATTCAAATCAAATGCAATTGGGACATGAACGGTCAGAAAACGGATTGATTGTAAAATAGACAGTTACATTTTTTCCTGATCAATCAATTCAGGCTTTAACCAGGAAACATCGGAAGTCATTTTAATTTCCTGAATCGGTCTCACATACGAACTCAACCGCGCAAGACGAACATCAAAAAATTCCGTATTCGTTTCATCATTGATTTCAATGATCGCGGAATATTGGGAGAGCTCAATACGTTGACGTTCTACGGGGGGTTGACCGGTTCCATGAATTGTTACCTCTTTTGTACTCCCGTCTGCAAATGAAACACGGGCAATTTTCTTTTGCTCTCCGCGTCCCCATGCACCGGGGATTACGGAAAATTTTACTTCCTTTTTTTCACCCGCTTTGAGAATACCGCCTTCCCATTCCAATTTCGTACAACCACAAGTTGTCTGAATGGACGAAACCATGATCGGTGAATCGGATGTGTTAATCAAATCAAATGAAGTATTGATAAGACTGGAAGAACCCGGACCGCCAATCATGAATTCACCTAATTCGATTGTATCAGGATTGAGCTTGACAGTTTTTGAAATAGAAACCGTTTTATCTTTATCTTTCTTTACAAAAAGAACAACTCCACCAGCATCAATAAATAATTTATTATATTTCTTGATGTTTTTTTCGAATTGAGTATCTTTTAATAAAGACACACCTCTCAATACGTTTACAAGAATAATTTCGCCTTTGTCATTTGACATTATAACAAAATAATGACTAAATCCATTTCCCATTTGCATTGGCAAAATTGCAATCCTCTCATGATTGATTTTTTGAATGATATTATTTAGTGTAATATTTTGTCGTGCTTCTATTTTCAGACCATGACATTGTAACATTTGTTTAATATCTTTCATTGAAATTCCATTGTTGGAAAGGGGGAGACCAATAGATACATTCGTCAATGAATAGTCTAATTTGAAGTATTTAAGTGTAAAAACCGTAACATCAAGACCGCACTGAATAGCGTAAATTCGCTTGGAGTTTAGAGTATTAATAATAAATCTCCCATCCGGCAACGAAACAATGTTTCGCATATCGCCAACTGAAATCTGATTTTTTTCCCTAAGTGTTAGATTTTCTTGATCCACATGTATCTCGTCATTATTTTCTCCAGCAACAAGCGTTGGTATATGAAATAAGACAATGATAATAATCAAGTACAAATTATTAATTTCTAAATATTTCATTTTTTTCTCCATTTTACATAAAGTCTTCCTATACCAATGATAATCAGAATAATACCTAATGTCATTAAAATATACCGTAATATGTTTACTCGATACGGCGTATTGGTACGATGATCGCCTTCCAAATGATGCTTTCGTATGAAATCATCAATTGCTTTATCTTCATCAATAAGATCGCCGACTTTATATTCCATTTTATGTACCATATCGCTTACCATCGTACCATCAGGAAAATCTATCTGAACAATATCAGAAGAAATAGACCGTAACAATTTGACATTTTTATATTGAAACAACGTTGTTTCATCATTGCTGGAATTGATTTTTCGCAGTGTGGTTGGGACCCAATTACCGTCACTGTCTCGAACTGTATCAATGATAAATTCATTAGCAAGAAATTCATCTTGTTTTGGTTTATTGGGCATTGTATAGTAATATTTGGCATTAGTAACAAAACCATTCTTATTGATGTCGTAGTCAATAACAAGACGAACCTTGACATTTTTTTTACTAACAAACGTGGAAGTGATTGTCCATACTCCCTCATGTAAGGAAACGATAGATTCAAGATTATTTTGTTTTACCCATTCGGTTAAGTATTTCGACATACAATCATGTTCATAAAATCCACCGCCATTATTTTTGATATTGTAATGTTTTCCCTCTACATCGTAAAACATAAACGGAAGACCAATCCCTATCCCATTCTTAAAAGAACTAAATTTTTCGTTCATCGGTGAATCCTTCATGTTATCTGTCATAATTCCATAACTTGCTACGTCCTTTTCGGGAAATTGAGTTCCATGTTTGCACTGTTGCCACTCATAAAATAATTTACCATCATAAGAAAATCTATTAATACAAGAAACATAATTCGTTGCTCCGTCTTTCCATTCCGCTACACTTTTGTCCTCAACAAAATATCTACGATTGGTAAAATCATAGACAACTGATCTTTCAAGCATAAGAGGTGGATTAGCAATCACTGCCGTAAACTGAATACCATGAAATTGTTTTTCAAGGTTTTTCATAACAGTAATTGCTTTGGCAGTGGAAATTTCTTCACCTATTGCCAATGAATATACAGAAATACCAAAAAACACAAGAAAAATAATTATCTTACAATAACAATACATAAATACACTCCCTAAATAGATAATTCAAAATTAATAATTGATGTTTAATATATTTGTACTTTCCAAAAAATATCAATGCGAGATAAACATATCTGTAGAGTTTTTTTCAATTCATCAGAGCAAACTACTTATATACCTTTTACACTTAAGTGTCAAGTGCAAGGGTTCGTGGACCACCTTTTCTTTAGTATTAGCGGGACAGAGTATGTCATGTTATCATTAATGGAAAAATTGATTTTAGTTTATATTCCTTTTTCTAGGAGCCTTAAAGATGGTTATTAAAAACTTGCGGCGACATTGCGCGTAAGCGTCGTGCGATGGTTTCGTCGTATCGTTTTGGATTTTCAGTTCGTGAAGTTTCGCGAAGGTTTGGTGTCAGCAAATCGACGGTTCAACGATGGGTGAAATGGGCCTCGGGTCAACGGCTTGATCGGGTGGATTTTCAAAACCAAAAGACGGGAACCCATTGTCCCCGAAATAAAACGTCCCAGAAGTTGGAACAACGAGTCCTCACCCTCCGAAAATATCTCAAAGAAAAAAGTATTCTTGGACATTACGGAGCCCAATCGATTCGTAACGAAATGATTCGTCGCGGTGAACAATTCATTCCTAAAATCCGAACCATTGCCTATATTATTAAACGACATGGGCTTGTTGATCAACGAACAAGAAAACGACAACCTCCCCCACCTCCTGGTTGGTACTTGTCTGATCTTGTGAATCAAAAAGTCGAGCTTGATAGTTTTGATATTGTTGAACATTTATACTTGTTTGGCGGTGAGGAAATCCAATTACTTAATGGGATTTCGCTTCACGGCTCCTTAATTTGTTCTGTTGCAAAAAACACGATCAATACGGAAATTACAATACAAACGCTGATCGACCCTTGGAAAATATTTGGTTTGCCGAAATACGTACCATTTGATAATGATATGGTTTTTCAGGGATCAAGAAAACCAAACATGATTGGAAAAGTGATTCGGTTGTGCCTTTCGCTTGGAGTGATTCCTATTTTTGTAACTCCATACGAACAAGGATTCCAACAAAAATTTTGGAGAAGAAAACGGTTTAAAAATAGTTCTGAAGTAAGACAACGGTTGAAAAAATAGGTGGAAACGCATCGCAGGGAACATCAAGCAACAATCTTGAACGCTCCAACTCGGCGTGCATTTCCGAAACGATGGAAATGGAACGAAACAAAAATAAAAAAAGGAACCATTATTTATCTTCGGAGAACGGATGGATCGGGACAGGTACATTTCTTGGAAAATGATTTTGAGGTAAGCAAACATTGGATCAATCGCCTGGTAAGGGTGGAAGTGGATCTCTTAAAAGGAAACATTCGATTTTTTGCCTTACAACGTGCTGAATGGAAAAAACATAAATTACTAAAAAAAATTAAATTTAAAATAACAAAAAATAATAAAAAATAAATGTCGATAATATTCATTAAGAGACTCTGATAAAAGTGCAAGCATTCGCGGGACAACAAATGACAAACAACTAAAGAAAAGGTGTCCCACGAACCCTTGCACTTGACCGATAATAATTATTCGGTAGCGGTGAATCGCTCCGTTTTCTGTCCCGTTAGGGACAACATATTGGTAGAAAACAATGTTAATTAAAAAAAGCGTCCCGTTAGGGATGAAATGTTGGTGAAATCAGGAATCAATCAATAAATCCTACCAACATAGCGTCCCTAACGGGACGCGAATCATGTTGCAAGTAATATATCAGTGGAATTTTTCGGAGATTGAAATTTATTTGTTACCACCCCTAGCCCCTCCAAAGGAGGGGAATTATTCCCCTCCTTCGGAGGGGCTAGGGGTGGTCATTCGGAGGAAACGACTGAATAGTTAAAAAAAATATTTCACTGATATATTACGATTGTGAATGTTTGTTATTTGGACGCGTTTGTTGTTTGGGAGTAACGATTAGGGGGATCGCGTGTTCCATAACGGCAGTTTTCAAAACAGTCTTCAGTGTCGCAACTTCAGAGCCGCAACCGGAAGGTTGCGAAAAGGCATCCCGCTTACGGCTGACAAGCAGGGAAACCGACTAACGCCGGTAACTTCGGTAAATTCTGAATTATTTAGAAATTCCCTCGTGTTGACATCATATTGGAAAAATGGAAAATAAAAGGGCATCGTTCATAATTCAAATTTTTAGTTTCAACCTAATTAAATTATTAATTAATAGTTGAACGACGGGGTTTACCCCGTGATTTAGGGTTAAGTCGAACAACGCGGGGCAAGCCCACGCCGTTAATGTTCGGTAAATTTAGTTAACGACGGGGTTTACCCCGTGTTTCGGGGGTAAGCCTAACAACGCGGGGCAAGCCCACGCCGTTAACTTTCGGTAAATTTAGTTAACGACGGGGTTTACCCCGTGTTTCGGGGTTAAATCGAACAACGCGGGGCAAGCCCACGCCGTTAACTTTCGGTAAATTCCGAATGATGAGAGATTCCCACCAAGTTATTAGAGGCACCCTGATAATACACGACCGAATAAACACTTTTTATCAATTTATCAATTCAATGTCTTTCACGGTCAATTTTA
>JAIROD010000452.1 GCA_031257725.1 Planctomycetaceae bacterium
AAGGGACAAACTAAATGTTTTTTGAAAAAAAAATAATATAAAATGTAAACTCGTTTTTGACAATCTCTGTTTCGTTTTCGCTTGCACTCAAGTGTTTCGTTTTCGCTTGCACTCGACCATTAATTTATTAATTAATAGGTTGAAAATAAAAAATTGAATGATGAGAGACTCCCAATAGTATATCACGGAAATTCCACTGATTATATTAAAAAGAAATAACAGGTTCTTGTATTTATCGCGAATAGTAGTTATCATTACGCCGTCCGTCGTCAGAGGTGTAACTATTATTGCATCTAAACACAATACCAATTTCAAAAACTTATTTGCACACCGCTTCGTAAGTTTGCACACCGTCACATAAGAAATGCCCTTCGATATTCTTTCACAAATTGATCATTGGAAAAAGGAATTGCTCGATTTCTCAAAACGCAATCGGCTTGTCAATTGCCGTATCGGAGGACGAAATACTCTCGAATTGCGTTACCCTTCACTTGAAAATATCTTTTCGTTTATCGTCGAAAAAGAAAAACCGCTCTTTTTTCCGTGGACAACTGATCTAGTAAATGTAAATAGCGAAGACGAAGAACAAATAAAAAAAATCACGTTTGACGATTTATTAAAATCGCCGGAACTCGATACCAATGAAATTCTAACAGAACTCTCCGATAAAGAACTTAATACCAAATTAAAACGTAAACATAACGACGCCAAAGAATCACAGGAGGAACATGGTATTAATATTCTCTATCTCGGCTTCGGATTATTGAAATGGTTTGAGTCGGCAAATTCTGATGTCGAAATGTTGTCTCCGCTTTATCTCGTTCCCATTCAACTTTCACAAAATTCCATCGGACAACCATGGAAAATTTCACCGCTCGACGACGAAGCAATCGTAAATCATTCCCTATACGAATTGCTGAAAAATAATTTTGCACTAAATTTGTCTCAAGCAGAAAACATCGAATCATGTGATGACTTTAACACTTTTCTTGATTCGGTTCAACAATCAATTCTACAAACAGGCTGCGATAGCCGTTGGGAAATACAACGTCGAGTTGTTCTGGAATGTTTTAACTTTCAGAAACTCGCAATGTATAAAGACTTGGAAGCAAATAAAGAAAAAATCGCAGAACATGGCATTTGCCGATTGATTGCGGGAGATGATTCGGCTTACACTTCAACAACAATTAACATTCAAGCAGAGGAATTAGACGAGAAAGTTAAACCGCTTGAAACGTTTTCAATTTTAGATTCCGATAGCTCACAACAACTTGCAATACAAACCGTTCTTGGCGGTTCGGATTTAGCACTTGACGGACCGCCGGGAACAGGAAAAAGTCAGACCATTGCAAATATTATCGCCGAAATGTTAGGCAAAAGAAAAACAGTGTTGTTTGTCAGCGAAAAAGCAGCCGCAATGGAAGTTGTGAAAAAACGGCTCGACAATGTCAATCTCGGCGATTTTGTACTGAATTGTCATACGTTGCTCAAAAAGAATACCGCCGCAAAAAAAGGAGTGGTCGGTGAATTGATGCGATGTTTGGAATTGCGAGGCGAACAATACTCCGACCAACGGAATGAATTGAATGAATTGTACGAATTACGGCAAAAGTTAAACAGTTACGCAAACATATTGCATACACCGTTGTCCGCCTTGAATTATACCCCCTATCAGGTTCACAGTATTTACGCAAAATATTGGGAACAACAAACGTTCCGCTCACCGTTTCCTAATCCGTTTGAAATCAACTCGATTGCATTAACGGAATTGTCGGATTGTTTTGATTCTCTCGCCAAAAATCCTGCCGCCCAAAATCCGTTGCGGCATCCGTGGAGGGAATGTTTGCTGACAAACATTTCTTTCAGAATCAATGAGTTACAACAAGAGTTATCTGATGTTGCAGATCATTTGCAGGAAGTAATTACTGCGGTGAACCTATTACAGAAAAAAGAATTATTGCCGGAAAACATGACATTAACAACGCTGAAAGAAAATGTTGCAAAATTATTGCCGGTGTTTTCCAAACCTTTTCCCGTAACACGGTCTTCCGGCGAATTGTTGATAAGCGGTGCGTGGTTTGCCGCCGGAAAACAACCGGTGAATGAAGTATATCAAAAATATAAAAATTATGTTGAAACGGAAAATAGATTACAGGAACTACGCCGCAATTTACCGCAATTGAAAGAATGGGCGTTTACCCCGGACGGTAGGAAAATTGCGGAAGAAACGCAAGACCTCGCAGGAATAATTCAACGTGTTATCGGATTTTTTACCGGCAAATTATCAACTTGGAAAAAATCGTTGAAAAAAATATACCGCGAACTCCCGCCAAAACAACAGATTTTTGAAGATGCAGAAAAATTGCTGGATTACTTTGAACAAAAAGATATATCGGAAAACGCAGAACGGGAATTTCAAAAAGTAAAATCCGATTTTGATCTTTTCTTTCCGCGACACTCCAATGTTGACGAAACCGATTTGCAAAATCAATTAACGTTGTTTACGCAATTCGTTTCACTTTTTCCGAAAAGTTCCGAAATAAACCGCCATACCATTCTTTCATCCGAACAGTTTAACACTGTCCGCTCCCATCTCAAACCGCTTGTTGATTTTTTTAATGGAAATTCACTGAAAGAAATTCAAAAAGTGTTTCCGTTCAATTTTCTATCAAGCAAAGAAATCAATGAATTACACGGATTTATTAGTTCCCGTGCAAAAGATATACATTTATTGAAGGATTATCTTGTTTACAAAAATTCGCTTGCGATACTCCATCGCTATAAACTTGACGGTTGGATTAACGAAATCGAAGCAAACCGTGTTCCGCCCGAATCGCTTAAAACGGCGTTTATTGTTCGTTTTTACCGTGATTGGCTGACGCAAGCCTACATGGATCATCCGGTTCTTTCACAATTTGATATTGACGAACAAACACGGCTCATCGCAAGATTTCGGGAATCCGATAAAAAATTTATCCGCAATTCCAAAAATCGGTTACGGCAGATTTTGTTAAACGATTCTTCCCGCAATCCTTCCGAGTTTGCGCCCGCTTCTTCCGATGAAGGCATTTTGCGGGCGGAGTTTAATAAGAAACGTAAATTAATGTCCGTCCGTCAACTGTTTTCACGGATTCATTCGCTTATTATCCGTATCAAACCGTGCCTGATGATGAGTCCGCTGACTGTTTCAACATATCTTGCCAATGTTCCGCATAAGTTTGATCTTATTATTTTTGACGAAGCATCACAGATTCGCCCGCACGATGCAATCACGGTAATTTATCGCGGCGAAAAACTTCTTGTTGCAGGCGACCAGAAACAACTTCCGCCGACAAAATTCTTTGAAAAAATGAATGATGAAACAACAAATGAAAACGACGATGAAAACGATTTACCGACGGAAAATATGAAAGACTACGAAAGCGTGCTTGACGTTCTTTCTGCAAAATTGCCGAGAAAACAACTACGTTGGCATTACAGAAGTCGGCGTGAACCGCTCATTGCGTTTTCCAACCGCAATTTTTATGAGAATAAATTGGTAACATTTCCCAGTGCGGAAAACGAAGAAACAAACCCTGCTGTGAAGTTTGAGTTTGTAGAAAATGGATGTTGGAAAACCGGCGGCAGCGGCGGATTCAATCAAAAAGAAGCGGAACATGCCGCAAAATTGATAATGCATTTCCTCAAACATCATCCGCAAAAATCGCTTGGCGTGATTACCTTAAATCAACGTCATCAGGAAGCGGTGAATGATGAATTGGACAAACTGCGGGAATTGCGTCCGGACTTGGAACACTTTTTTACAGACAATGCGGATAGCGAAAAAAACGAACCGTTCTTTGTAAAAAATCTTGAAAATGTACAAGGTGATGAACGGGATTATATTTTCCTCTGTATCGGGTATGGCAAGACAACGGAAGGAAAAATGTCGATGAATTTCGGACCGCTGAACCGACAAGGCGGCGAGCGGCGTTTGAATGTTGCTGTAACACGGGCAAAATATGGTTTGACCGTAATTTCGTCTATAAGATACACGGATATAAATACGTCAAGAATATCCGGTATTGGTCCTGTTTTATTACGGAATTATCTGAAGTTTGCGGAATGTGGAGTGTCCGGTCTTGGCGCGGGAATTTACGTCAACGCCAATGCAGAAAGTGAATCGCTGTTTGAAAAACAAGTTGCTCAATCTTTAATCAACGAAGGATTTAACGTTCAATATCAAATCGGCTGTTCGGGATACCGGATTGATTTAGCGTTGACTGATCCGCAAAATCCCGGGCGATTTGTTCTCGGAATTGAATGCGACGGCGCAATGTATCATTCCTCGAAAACGGCAAGAGATCGGGATCGATTGCGTCAGGAAGTTCTCGAAGGACTTGGTTGGACGATTTACCGGATATGGTCAACTGATTGGATTCAAAATCCGGCGGGACAAATCGAAAAAATTAAACATGCCTTTGAACAATCAAAAAACCGTTTAGCGTCTGTTTCAACAAAGCGTACTGATACAGAGCAAACAGAACAGCCGATTTATGTTGAAAAATCCGACCCGTTTGCTCCGAAATATAATTACGCAAAAATTGACGATATTCCGCTACGGATATTGCAAAAGACATTGATAGACATTTTGTCGAAAGACAAAGTTTCCGAAGAGGAATTGTTGCAACTTGCGTCAAAGATTCTTGGTTTTGCCCGTCTTGGTTCAAAAATCCGTAAAACCCTGCTGCAACAGATAAAAATACTGCAATCAAAACAACAAATTCAAAGAGACAATGATGAACGGCTGTTTATCAATAAACGTGTTGATGTATAGAGGAATGTCGATAAGATTTATTTATTGATTCCTGATTCCGTCAATTGAAGTCGAGAAATAAAAATGAATTAATAATTAGAAATCTCTCATCATTCAGAATTTACCGAACGTTAACGGCGTGGGCTTGCCCCGCGTTGTTAGACTTAACCCCCAAACACGGGGTAAACCCCGTCGTTAACGAACAACACGGGGTAAACCCCGTCGTTAACGAACAACACGGGGTAAACCCCGTCGTTAACGAACAACACGGGGTAACCCCCGTCGTTAACGAACAATACGGGGTAAACTCCGTCGTTAACGAATAAGTTGAAAATAAAAAATTGAATTATTAGAGACGCTCAATTTAATACCGGATCAATAACCAATCAACAAAAAAAAGCATCCACAAGACCTACAAGTTTTAGACTTGAGGTCTTGCGGACACTTTAAGCGTTTCAATCGACGAAAGAATCGTCGCGAAGAGATTCGTGAAGAATCTTAACCTTCTTTACCGCAAGCCTTTCGGCAAGATGCTTTTTTGGTCGCTTTTTTAGCGGCTTTTTTGGTCACCTTTTTGGCGGCTTTTTTGACCGCTTTCTTCACGGCTTTTTTGGCAGCCTTCTTCGCAGCTTTTTTCGGCATAGTTACATCTCCTAAAAAAAGATTTAATGTTTGAGATAAAGCATCGGCTCCATCTCATAAACGAAATGGGGTGTTCACTCACCATGAGTAAACCATTCTGTCCCCAAAAACGGTTTATACCATCGAAACGTACACAGGGAATCTCAGCAAAATTCATCTTGCAAAGAAAACGTTTCTTCTTGTTTGAGAAAAACATATTTTTTGAAGAAGTCGACAATTTCGGCGAGTCCCTTCGACGTTTCGCAGAGGCCTTTCTGTATGACTCTTACACAAAATCATACTTCGTATGGATCGTTCCTGTAAATAATATAACAGGACTCTCCGGCGTGCGACCTGTCAATAACAAAAATTAACTAAACAACAAGTCGTCAAATGAATCTGATTACGCTTGCATCATAAAACAGTTATTCAAAACCGCCAACATTAAACTAAACATCATCACCAAAAACTAAACATCATCACCAAACATTGTAAGCAAATCAAAAATTAAATAAACATTGCAAACAAATTTTTTTGGTTTTGACATTCTTTGTTACCGAGTTACCGATGCGGTTTTGTTGAACCGTTTATGATTGCTCCGATGAATTGTTCTTGTCTGCATTCTTTTTATAAACACTACGCTCATTGTTTTAATCATTATTGAGCGTTAATGAGGCAGATCGAAAACTGATCATCGTGTTAATCAATTTCATTAAGTGAATAGATTACACAATTTTTAAAAACCTACAAGAGGTACTTTTCACTTTTTTAAAAGTTTTTTTATTTTTTTTATCTTTTTAAAAAATTTTTTCTTAATCGTATCACCGCAACAAGGCGTTAACAAGAATATTTTTGACACAAAATTATTCGGTTTCATTTTGATTGGCGGATTAATTTTTTATTGAAGCATCCGAAAAGTCTTCGACATTTTTTGTCTCAATAAAATTCCTCAAACACCGTAATTACCAGCGTCGAAACGAACGGAAGGAAAGTTCCTGATAATTTTGATAAGCGAAATAAGCAAACAAAAACGTCACAAAAAACTGTCCGAAACGGAATGCCAAGAACGCAAAAAGTATCGCTGTCATCATCGAAAGAATGAGTGAATTAGCCACGCCGTTGCGAGGAGAAAAAAAAGAAAAAATTTCTCGTGAAATATGTCCTCCGTCCATCGGATAGATTGGAAGAAGATTAAAAATGCCCCAAATGATCGAAATGAGAATGACACTCAACATGAAAGAAGCAATCAATGACGGCGCACTTAATTCATTAACGTTATCAAAGAAAGATTCATTGACGTGTTGTGTCCACAATTCAAAAAGAATAAAAAAACATCCTGCTAAAACAAAACCGGCAAGCGGTCCCGCCGCCGAAAGAAACACTTCACAAAGTAAACCAAAGAAACCGGAACGCTTTTGATGCGGAACAACAGGAATGGTCATTCCGCCCATACCATGAAAAACAATTTGTGACGGAACCCGATAAACATGACGGAAAACAAGCGCATGTCCCAATTCATGAACAAGAATGGAAACAAACGCCGCCGCTATCCAGATTATTAACTCAATAAAGAAAAGAGCCATATCGGTGATAACACGATTGGTTCCAAGCAATGCAATGATCAGCCAGAACAACGGATGTATCCGTATCGGAAAACCAAGAAAATGAAAATTAATATCGTAAGGCGTTGATTGAAACATGGGTCGTTTAAGGGTTGTTATTAGGAGTTTGTTATACTTTGCACGGTAACAAAGGAATCTTTTTTATACTCATTACACTTGAACATTCGGTTTTCGTTTTTGTATCTATTCAGTCGATTGAAGGGTAATCAATAGGGCGAGTTGATGTCGTTCTTGCTATCCAACCTTATTTTATCTTATCTTATCTTATCTCATTTTATTTTATTTTATTTTATTTTATTTTATTTTATTTTATTTTATCGAGTATTGTTTGTGCGGCTTGGTTCAACGGCGATTCAATTTGATCAACATTTCGAAGCAAGAAAGCAAGGGAACGTTTTTGTATTGCCAAATGAACGGGATTGGAAAGCCAATGAATAAAATAAGCGGCGGCTTCTTTGGAACGATCTGTTGCCGTTAAAAATTCAGGAAAAAACATTCGGTTACGATCTTCAAGACTTGGTTCGGAAGGAATAAGCCATGTTGAATCGTCATAAAAAATTGGAGATAAAAATTTATTTAATGTGTGATCTATTTTAGCACGTTTAACATTTTTAACCGATGGTTGCCGATCAATACCGAGTAAATTGACTAAGGTAATATATCGTGTTCTCCGAAAGAACCGTTGAATCAAAAACGGTAACTTTCCAACACGATAATAAATAACGGTTGGTTTATTACAAGCGAGAAGTTCCAAAGAGACCGAACCGGAAACCGCTAAACAACAATCCGCCGCACGAATCAGTTCCTGCGTGTGACCAACAAAAATCGGAATTGATATTTCCAATTCGTTCAATCGTTTCTGAATACATTCTGCATGTTGTATGTTGACCGGTGAAAAAACCGGTCGGACTTTAGGAATAAGAGAACGAATATATTCCACCGTGAGAAGCATCTCGTCCAAATTCATCATGACCTCTTTAATCCGTGAACCGGGTAAGAGTGTCAGAATGGGAGCATTGCCGTATTGAGCGTAAAAACTTTCCAGAAAGGTTGGATCGGAAATCTTGTTCCGAATTTCTTCAAAGAAAGGATGACCAATATAGACTGTCCGGCAACCCTGTTGTTTGAACCAACATTCTTCAAACGGTAACGGACAAAGAATCCAATCAACCCATTTCTTCATTTTATGAACCCGCCACGATGCCCAACTCCACAGTTGCGGCGGCATAAAATAGAAAACCGGAATACCTTGTTCTTTAGCCGCACGCGCAACATGCCAATTGAAACCGGGATAATCAACCAGAATCACCGCATCAATATGATGTTTTTGAAAATATTTTTTGGCGTTGTTAAGAATATTTCGGAACAAGAAATAATTGGCGATGACCTGCATAATTCCCATGAAGGCGAGTGTGGTCATTTCAAAGAGCAGTTGACAACCGGCTTTTTGCATCTGAGTGCCGCCGAAACCAATAAACTCTGCATCGGGAATATGTTCCCGAATCTTGTTGATCAAACCCGCCGCATGAATATCGCCGCTTGGTTCTCCGGCGGAGAAAAAAAAACGCATATCAATTTTTGTGCTGAAAAAGATTATTGTCCCTTAGGTCTTTATCGTCTCTAATGTCTCTTCACTAAACAAGAGGGAACATTAGGGACGCAGATGATTCTTCATAAAATTCAGTGATTGTCAAGTTGTCGTCATCAGTCAGGATCAGTCAAGATCAATCAAGGTCAGTCAAAATCAGTCAAGACCGGTACGTTTCAAAATACCATAAGTCAGATAGCCAATACCAATAAGACCCAACGCAAACAAGGCATAAGAAATAGGCCAAGGAATTGGTTGTGTAAACGTAGTGTATTCCGACATGCCAAAAATACTCGCAATCACGTTAAGCGGAAGGAACACAATCGATAACACCGTTAACTGTTTCATTAACATGTTCAGATTATTGCTCACCACCGAAGCACGCGCATCCATCATCCCCGCCATAATGACCGAATAAATTTCCGCTTGCTTAAAACATTGGGTGTTATCGACATTCAAGTCTTCCAGCAACTCATTATGTTCCAACGTAAAACCGATCTTTCCGGAATAACCGCGCAGTTTATCAATCAAAACGCCGTTGGTCGAAATGGCACTCAAATAATACGTTAGACTTTGACTCAGTTTAAATAAATGCAACAAATGTTTATTACTCATTGTTGTTTCCAATTTCTTTTCCAATTCATCCACAATCATACTGATTGCCCGAATATGTCCCAGAAATTGTGAAATGGAACGGGCAATCAATCGAAGTAATAATTCGTGAAGTCCGCCGGTGATGTTGGAAACATCCTTGCCGCGATCAAAAAATGTAATATCATCGCTCATCACCGCAATAAGACGGTCTTTGAAAAGATAAAGACCCATCGAGGAAACACGGAATAAAAAATCGTCGCCTTCTGAATAATGACGCGGACGTTTGAAGATGATAGCAATATGTGTCGGCTCAAACTCAACACGTGATAACTCGTCTGGATCAAGCGCACTACTTAAAGTGTGTTCGTCAAGACTCAATTCACCAATAAGATAAAGCCGTTCCGTTTCATTCGGATCAACAAATACCTGAATTTTTGAGTTTTCGTCTTCCACCGGCTGAAGACGACCGTCAATAATATCAAAATTTTTTCGCACTGTTTTTTTAAGGGGGTAATTTTTTGAGGGCTGACTAGTAAATTGGGAATTGCTAATAATTCAGAATTTACCGAAAGTTCACGGCGTGGGCTTGCCCCGCGATGGTACAACAGTACAACAGTACAACAGAAGGGATACCCCCCGCCGTGAACAACCAAACGAAAACATCCTTGTCTATTTTATTTTAACCTTTTTAACACGAAATACACAAAATAACAAGAAAAATAGTAACCGTCTATTTTAATTTTTATTAGTCCTGCAAGGACATTTCCGATGTAGCCGTGTGTGCGGTGTACTCACCGTACACACGGAAAAATAACAGGATTCGTAATATATCAGTGGAATATTTTTTTAACTATTCAGTGGATTGTTGGTCTAGTAACGTCTGCCATCGGGTCAACGCCGCTAGGCGTTTACTGTGAATAACCGCCGGTTTCAACCG
>JAIROD010000496.1 GCA_031257725.1 Planctomycetaceae bacterium
GTTGCAGAAACATTGCCCGATATTACGGACAAACGTGTTACAATAAAAGGCGTTATTACAGAGGACAAGAAAGCGGAACTTTATGTCAATGACCATAAAATCGCAACAACAAATCTGCCTGATTTTATTATTGAAAATCCGGTTGAAACATTACAAATCGGAACGGATCTCGGCGGAAAAGTCAACGGTCTTGACTTACCGGATTTCAAAGGATGGATCGAACAAATCGAAATTATACGTTGAACGTTTATCCGTAAGCTAAAGCATACGGATAGGGCAAACACACCACAAAAGTCCCGCAGGGACGACACTTTATTGGATAAATGTATTCGATTACTGTTTTGGAAATTTTGTAATATTTCAGTGGAATTTTCGAAAAGGTATTGGATTGCTTTAACAAACCTTATTTTTACCTTATTAAAAAAAGGAACAATAAGGTAATAAGGTTTGTTGGTGTTTATTTTCATGCTACTGAGGTTGTTTAGTTAAGAAAATAAGGTGAAAATAAGGTTTGTATAAACTTGCTTTGAAAATTCCACTGATATATTACAAGACTTTCCTTTCAAGCTTTTAACAGTACTGTCTGGTCTCTTAATGTTACTCGCGTTCTCTTTCGTAAATCGTGATACCGACTCGCCGGATGTGTTCGTTTAACAAAGCGTTTTTAACGAATTCGCTGCCCTGTACGTCGAATTGATAGCAGAGCGGTAAATCATTGAGCAATGCGGCGATATGTTCCACATCAAAAACATCTTGGCAACCGGAAACCGCAATATCAATGTCAGAGTTTGTCCGATGATTCCCTTTTGCCCGCGAACCAAACACCATCGCCTTTTTCACTGCGGTTTTTGACAAGCAATTCACGATTAAACGGATTTCGTTTTCGGTTAATCCTAGCATTACCTTATTTCTCCGCTAAAAAAGCATACAAGGTTTTCAATGCGGGCAAAAATTCTTTTTGGACTTTGACCAAAATCGCACTAAACCGGTCAAAATCGTAAGTATGAGCAAGCAGGTTTCTCGCTTCAATCATATCAATAAAAACCTGTCCGTCAGTAATAACGCCAACTTCAAACGCTTTTTTGATGATGGGTTTCGGCGATGCTTCGGTAATGACGTGTCCTTGTTCGGTCAAGTAGTCTTTTACGGTTTTCCATGCCAATTCAAGCGTGTATTCAAACCGTTGAATGAATCCTTCTTGCTCGATGGGTTTGAGCGTGTCGAGCGTATTCTCTTCAATTTCCATCAAAAGAACGATTGCCCGACTAAAATTCTGAAATCGTTGCCGCCAACGAATCTCTTTTTCTATTTCCATGATTTTTCTTTTTATTGGAACTTTTATTTTTTGTAACCGTTCACGTAAAAATTCTATGAATGGCAACGATTGATCGCAGGACATTTCATCCAGTCCCACACGGGGATCAATGTGCATAACCGGCGATTACGGAAAGGTTTATTCGTTGGGAAAATATTCGTCGGTCGGATCGAATTTGGGTAACACGGTAATAAACGTTTTCGCCTTACCGACAAGTTGATGCACCGTTTCAGGCGGAATGTAAAAAGCCATATCGGCTTTCAATGGAATCTCTTTGCCGTCGAGAACCATCACCGCACCGGGTTCGCAGGAGATGACGTAATAAATTTCCGTCAACTTTTTGTGATAGTGTGCCTTTGCGGTTTGGTCAATATCGGTGCGGTGAATCGTGCCTGGGAAATTCGGCTCGTCAATCAACCCGCGCCGCGATGTTCCGCAAGGACACGGTACGCCTACAATTTTCGTAAAATCTACCTGACGGTATTTTAATTTCTTAACCGTATTGGTATTTGTTGCGGTATTTTCATCCGCTGTAAGTTGCGGTGTCGCCATCGACGCAACAACCGTTCCCGTAACCGCCGTTCCGACAGTTTTCAA
This sequence comes from Planctomycetaceae bacterium, assembly GCA_031257725.1. Classification (GTDB taxonomy): domain Bacteria; phylum Planctomycetota; class Planctomycetia; order Pirellulales; family Thermoguttaceae; genus WRKP01. The sequence goes on from JAIROD010000496.1 coordinate 1,913, forward strand.
AAATTTTCTACGATTGGTTGGTTTCATCTGATTTAAGGTTTGGTTAAAAATTAAAGTTAAAGTTAAAGGGACACAAGGGATTTTGGAGACGAAAAGAGACAAGCGGCAGCGGTAATTGTCAAAGGAGATTAACGGCATTACCCAAAGCATTTCCGTTTTGTCTCTAATGTCCATTTTAAAAATCGAATTTTAGTATCAACATGCATTGCCTGCTCATTTCTGCGAATCATTCAGCAAATATTCCACAATATTATGCGTCAATGTTTTGTAACTGTCGATTGTCCAATCGTCCCAGTGTCCGAGCGACGTGTAAACGGCGTTTGAGCCGTTTGTCCAAAGAACCGGTTCTTCCAGTTTGGGGTTCTTTCCCCGCAATAAAACTTCCGCTTTATCCGAACGCAACGGCGTGTTTTTGTACATCCAATCCTGACAATGAAACGGCTGTACGCCCTTCAACAACGGATGATTTTCTTTACCGGCAACAATCGTTACATCCGTGCCTGTCCCTTGTTTTCGCAAGTCTGAATCATATCCTTGATAGTTGCCGCCGAGAATATCTTTGTCAAATTCTTTCCATTGTTCAAGAACATTTCCTTGTTCGTCTTTGATCGGTTTTTGCGCATCAAATGCGGCAGACGACGTGCGAATCGCAAAAATCGGACGACCACTCGCAACGTATTCTTTGATCATCGCCATCTTTTCCGGCGCGAGCGCACGCCGACGTGCATAGAGGATCATCAAATCCGCGTCTTCCAGAATTTGCAGATTCTCAATATTATGCCGTCCCTCGCCGTTCATTCGCGGAACCCCCAACGCAAAACCGCAATGATAATTCTTTCGCGTCAATTCCTCCGCAAACTCCGGCAACCGCTGATTCGCATGATATTCGCCTTCGGCAATCACCAACGCAATCCGCTTGCGTCGGTCGTCGGAAAATCGGAACGGCTTCTTTCCGGTAATGTCCGTCGAAACGATACTCGGACACACAAACGTTTCAATATAATTGACCATCAAATCCAAACCGGAAAAGTGATCAACCTTCGGCGGCATTGCGGGATTGTACATCACGTCGGTCATATCGCGCATCAACACGACATTCAGTCCCAGTTTTTTCATCGTTCTGATTCCAAACGGACGCTTCATCACGCACATATTCGTTGCCACTCCGGTAAGAATTACGTTTTTGATTCCCTTCTCCTTGAAATATCCGCCGAGTTCCGTTCCTAAATCGCTGATTAAATCGTGTTCTCCGATGGTAATCGTTTCCGTTTGACGCGTCCACGCTCGATAAATTTTGCATTTCGGCGTGCATTCGCAACCTTCGTCGGATGCGTCAATCGGAAACTTTTGACCTTTCTCCAACGGCAACGGCGAACCATCAGTCAACGGCTTGAGCGATTCATCCGCGTATTTTTGCGATTCTTTCCGTTGCGGATAGTCTTTGTAAAACGTCATCACATCGCTGGGCGAGTGGACGATAAGAACGCCTTTTTCCCGCGCGGCGTTGAGAACGGGATTCAGCGCAACCGCCAATTCCGCAAACCGCACCGTCGAATGTTTGCACCAATGTTTGTCCCACATATCGCAAACAATGATCGCGGTCTCTTCCGGTTTCCATTGTTCGATTCGGTTGGTAACGCTTCGCGCGTTTTTATCCCAAACAGCGGGTTCGCGTTGCTGCGTGGAAATCCGAATCTTTTCCACCGCAAGCAAGGGGAAGCAAATCAGCATAAAAATGGTGAATGAAAGGAGAGTTCGGCAAATTGTTTTTTTCGTAATCATTTTCTATAAAGTTTGTAAGTTAATGTTGGGCGGTTTGAAGTAAAAAGGAAGTTTATACTCCTCACACTCGAATTTTCAGTTTTTAAGACAATGTTCCGCGTTCATTTGTTCTCAAAGTCTTTTTTTGATGAAAACCGAATCTTAAAGTAGGAAAGTATAATTATATCAAAAAAACAAAATAGTCAGAAGATGTACTCATAAAATTTGTTTTTCTGACAAAGTTTTTTCACATTTAACGCTTCCAAGACACCTAATTTTAACAAAGAAATATTGAAATACAACGCAAAGACAAGATCGTCAATGTAATTTTTTATCATTGCTTGTTTGTCAAAATCTATTGCAGACAATGTTTTTAATTCGGATAAAATTATCTCTTTGTTCAAAATCATGCCGTTATTAAAAAATGTTTCCGTAACTAGTTTTTGTACAAACTCGTTTTTTCCGTTTTTGATTTTACATTTATAATCGATCTCGTTACGGGTTAGTATCAGATTACCGCCGGACGCTCTTATCATGTCAAACTTTTGTACATTTATTCCCGAAAAATTCACAATATCTTTTAGTATCACCTTTTCCAGATTGAGCATTACTTCCGTTTGTTTGATAATTTCATTTTTTATCGCTTGGTTTTTTGTTGTAATTATAGGAATACGAATATATTGCTTGATGGATTTCAAGGCAACAAGATAAATTGCCTCATTCGGTATTTTTAGTGATTTCTCCAAAAGAAAAAGCGACAAACGAGAATTTAGTAACGATAAAAGAAATAATATCTCTTCGTAATTATCGGAGCTCAACACTAATGATTGATTGCCGTTCAGTAGTAAATCCGGTTCATAAGAAAATTGAAACCGTCCGTTAAAACGTGTTTTCCAAATAATTTTATATTTGTTTCTGAAAACACGCATCCCCTGTGAGCCTTGCACCAACCGAATTTTCGCCGTTTTACTGTAATACAAATCCGGCGCAACAATTTTATATGTTTTTGCAGTGTTGATTTGTGGATTGAAAACTTTATAAGAATTTATATTTTCTTTATCCGATATCTGATCCTCATCAAGGATTACCCCGCCGTCAATACAAATTTCGTCATAATCTGCTAAATCAAGTTTTCTGTATTCCTCAATCGAATGAGTATTCTTTGTATATTCGTCGCAAAAACAAAAGAAGAGAGGAGGTTGTTTGATAAAATTCCAATTTTCCACCCGCCTTACTAATTCATCTTGAGGGATTGTTTTGATTTCTTTATTTTTGCTCTTTAAATAATTCGCAAAGTTATTCGCTTGTTTTGCAGTGTAATATTTATAGTTGACAATTTTAACAACATGATTTGTATCCGCTTTCTTTTT
>JAIROD010000520.1 GCA_031257725.1 Planctomycetaceae bacterium
CTCCGAATGACCACCCCTAGCCCCTCCGAAGGAGGGGAATCATTCCCCTCCTTCGGAGGGGCAGGGGTGGTAAAAAATAAACTTCAATCTCCGAAAAATTCCACTGATATATTACAAAATTTGTAGCAAATGTTCGACAAATCGGCAGCCAAAATTGCGATATTACAATTTTGTAATTTTACTAAAATAGTAAAACAAATTTGTCGTTTCTTATTGTAAACACAAAATAATTCTTTTTTAAAAAATTGTGAATATTTTTCTATCTCTTGTAATATTCATCGTTTACGTATTTTCTTTTTATATCATTTTGAATTGGCATGGAAAATGCTTTTTAGGGGTTACGAAGTTTGACCGCGAATTGGTCGCGTGTTTCTTCGAATTAAACCCAACAAAGGAGATCATGTCATGCCGTCATTGGAGTTTCTTTTCCCGATCTTTGCACAAACAGAAACAACCGAAGTTGTCGAAAAAGCCGCTGAAGTTGTTGCAGAGGTCGCCGACACATTTTCGTCTGTGGACACCATCTGGGTTCTTCTCGGAGCCGCTTTGGTGTTCTTTATGCACCCGGGTTTCACAATGGTCGAAGCCGGTTTCACCCGCGCAAAAAATACCGGTAATATCGTAATGAAAAACGTGCTGACTTTCGCGCTCGGTACGATTTTCTTCACCATTATCGGTTTCGGAATCATGTTTGCGCCGGGAATAAATCTTTCCAGCGAAACGGTTTCACCGTATTTCGGCGGAATTGATTTGTTTTCCAGCGGAGCAATTGCCAATCAATATGGTGCCGGAACTTATCCCGGAGTGGTTTTTCTGATTTTCCAAACCGTTTTTTGCGCCACCTCAGCAACAATCGTTTCAGGCGCAATGGCAGAACGGACAAAATTCGGTACGTATTGTATTTATTGTATCGTATTGTGTGCGTTTGTTTATCCTGTTTCCGGTCACTGGGTTTGGGGGGGCGGTTGGTTAGCCGAAAAAGGGTTTCACGACTTTGCCGGATCAACGGTTGTTCACATGGTTGGCGGTTTATCCGGACTTATCGGTGCCGCTTTTCTCGGTCCCCGTCTCGGAAAATACACAAAAGATGGAAAACCGCGCGCTATTCTCGGAAGTAACCTTGCACTCGGATGTTTGGGTGTGCTGATCCTTTGGTTCGGTTGGTTCGGCTTCAACGGAGCCTCAACCGTTTGCGCCACCGGCGACGCAATGTTGACTTCTATGGGCAGCATCTTCGTAACAACAAATCTCGCCGCTTCGGTCGGTGCTGCGGTAACAATGATTATTACCTGGATTCGTTACGGAAAACCGGACATTTCCATGACATTGAATGGAGTTTTAGCCGGTCTTGTCGGAATTACGGCTTGTTGCGATGTTGTTAGTCCGGTCGGCGCAATGATTGTCGGAACTCTCTCGGCAATATTCCTTGTTGTCGGAATCGAATTTATCGACAAGGTTCTTCATATTGATGATCCGGTCGGAGCAATTTCTGTTCATGGAATTTGCGGCGTGGTTGGAACGTTGTGTGTCGGTCTGTTGGCGGATCCCAAAGTCAACGGCAATTTTCACGGTTTACTCTACGGCGGCGGAACCAATCTCTTGGTTACGCAAATTATCGGTGTTGTTTCTGTTGCCGTGTGGATTGTAATCACGATGATTATTCTGTTCGGTATTCTTAAAGCAACCATTGGTTTACGTGTCTCTAAAGTAGAAGAACTCGGAGGTTTGGATATTTCCGAACACGGTTTAGCCAGTGCTTATGCGGACTTCAATATTACCGATCAATTACTTGGTATTGTTGCTCACGAAGAAGGAAAAATCCCGCTTGCTCAGGCTGTTACCGTTGAACGTTCTACGCCCAAAACGGTTACCGCCAGACCGGCTGACCCAAGTCGTCCCAAACTCTCAAAGGTGGAAATCATTTGTCGCCAGAACAAATTTGACGATCTCAAATCGGCGTTGAATGCTATTGATATTACCGGAATGACGGTAACGCAGGTCATGGGTTGCGGAATGCAAAAAGGAAGCAGCGAATTTTATCGAGGCGTTCCAATTGATATTCAACTTTTACCGAAAGTACGTGTTGAAGTGGTTGTTACGAAAGTTCCGGTCGATTTGGTGATCGAAACGGCAAAGAAAGTCCTATACACCGGCAACATCGGCGATGGTAAGATTTTCGTGTACGATGTCGAAAATGCCGTCAAAGTCCGAACCGGAGCCGAAGGTTACAACGCATTGCAGGATGAATAATGTTTAAATAAAAGGTAATTTAATTAACTAAAAATATTCTCCTGACAAATAAAACATTGGCAGGTACGATTTTCCGGATCGTTAAAACGCCGCCCGTATGACGGCGCACCTGCCTTTTGTCTTATAAAATGATTGTCCCTTTCGTCACTGGGAGCGTTTTCCGTTTGGGTGTGACGGTCAATGGTAAGTAATTGTCTATTTTGTTCTAACCTTTTTTTAACACGAACTACACTGTCAACGGAATGATATTGGTTGTTTTTGTTTGATTCAACAGGTAGGCGACCTTTCGCCGAAAGGTTTTCACCTACGGTTGCGTTGCCGAGTAACTGTCTATTTTATTTCCGTAATTAAAAATAATGAAATGATTATTTTTGACATAAATTCAGTAATGTTCCTCCGCCCTGAAAGGGCAATATAGGCTAATACTACTGTATTGCTCAATTTGCTCGTACCTTTATCGCGTGGCAATTTTTCCGTTTTAAAAAAATTGTCGGTAGTTTTTTTTTGAAAATTTTTCTATGAGGTGGACTGGTTTTCTTGGAGAGAAAATCGTCTTGAATAAGGTTATATCGTAACGCTGTAATTTTGTTGAACGGGTGATTGATAGTGGTTTGTAATCAGTTATCATTTGTTTTGTT
>JAIROD010000531.1 GCA_031257725.1 Planctomycetaceae bacterium
GCGGACATGGGGTTTTGCAGTGATTCCGTAACGATGGACGTCTTGGCTAAAGAGGTGAAGTATTTGGCGGTTCCTCGCCGTTTGACCGATTTGAAAGAGGTAATGTTGACTTCGTACCAATGTTTTCGTGCGGGAATTGAAGGAACCATTTCGTGCTTAAAACGAGTATATCGTCTTTCTCGCTGTTGCTATCACGGATTTAAGGGATTTTGCAAAGCGGTTGGCAGTGCCATTTTCTGTCACAATCTGGTCATCATGGCAGAAAAACTGAAAACCGTAAAAGAAAATAATCGCACAAAAATAATTCTGAACAAAAATGACACTCGTGCGATAACGGTACGTCTTTAACGTACAAAATATACTCTAAAAACCAATTTCTTAACAAAAATTATCAATAACGTCTCCATATCATCATCAAAATTAATGTAATAAAAAATAATTTTGCCACATTCTACTCCTTTTTCAACAGGAACTAACTAAAAAGAAGCGTAACGACTTTAATCGCTACGTTTATATGAAGTGTTTCAAAATAGAAATATAATGGAGAGTAAGAGTATTATCTAAAAAATATCGAATAATGTTTCCCTACTCTCCACGATCAACGATCAACTTTCCGCTACAGCAAAGAATCCTTTGTACACTTTCGCAAAACGGGAAGTATTACCTTTTCGTTTTCACTTGACCTTTGACGCAAAATACACAAACACTTTTGCCTATTTTCTTGACAGGTCGAATATTATGATATTTAACATATTTTCCGTCACGCCCATACAGCTCGTTGACTCCTATAATCATCCAACCGGTTGTTGGCGTTTCCGGTACAACACCATTGCTTTGAATACCGAGGTTTCCCAGTGGGATTGACGGCGAATAAGAAATGTATAACGGTTTTGCTTCAGGATGTTGTCGGAACCAATCGCGTAACTCATATTCATCCTGCCCCCAATCAATACAACTTCCTAACAAATATTTTGGTTCATTAATGGTATTTCCGATTATTTCGTTGAAATAGGATAATGAATGAGGATAAACGGATAAACTGCTTATAACACTCCACACAAGGAAAATTTTAGGAACTATCCTTAATATTTGTATCATTTTAATAGACCGGTTTTTTTGCAATATTTTTGTCCCGAATATTTTGACTTTTCGGGAAAATATTTTTGAAGAAAAAATAAAGATCATTGGCAGGACAGGAATTACGTAACGAGGATGAGCCGAAATTCCGGTTTGGGAACTGACAAAAACGAAAAAAATGATCAACGGTAATAAAATGATTGATTCATTATGGAGTTGAAGTTTGTTTTTTTTGAAACACGTGGTTAGCAAAGCCATTAAAAATAATCCCCAAACGCCGACCGGTTCTTTGAATAACAATGCGTAACCGTAATACCACCACCAACCGCGATCTGACCAAATGCCGCAAGCGAAAGATTCCATACCGCGTTCAAAATCACGTTTTTGCGTGTCTATTCCCTGAACAAACTCAGCAGGAAATGGAACCGGTACATAACCCAACCATGAATCTCTGAACCGGTTCCCCGGTTCGACCGGAGAATTTTTAGTTACAATATAATCCGTTAATACGCCGCTGATAAAACGGTATTGATTCAATAATCGAAACGAACCTTCAAAAAAATATCCTGCATTGATAACATAAAGACCAATCAATAATATTGCAACAAATTGACCCAAAGAAGGTTTTGTTTCGTTTGGTTTATTGAAAATTCGTTCTATCAGCCAAAGAGACAACCAAATCGGAAAAGCGATGATCCATGTTATTTTGGTCAGCGGCATCAGACCGAGACAAATTCCTGCTGTAACAGTTTTTTGCCAATTAGGTTTTTTGAGCCAATGCCAAAAAGTATAAAGTCCGATAATACCAAGTGATGCAGCGGCAACATCAGGACAAATCGTTGCACCCCAACCAAGAATAGATGGTGAAAATGTCCACAAAATCAGAAATACAAAACCGGATTGATAACCATACAATTCTAATGCGAAACGATAACCAACATATCCGCCCGCCAAAACGAATGGAATACAGACAAGACGTGCAAGAAACAGGTAATATCGAATATCATCGACATTATTTATTGAAACAAAAGTATTGCCGAGCGGCCATTCACAACGTTGTTCCGGTAACGGCGAATAGGATTTATTGTTATATTGAGGATTACAAAAAAGAAAAACCGGTGCTCCGGCAATGATACGGATAAGCGGCGGATTAACATGGAATACATCAAATTTACCTGTATGCCAGAAATAAGCGGTCGCTCCAAGATGCCCGATTTCTGTACGGTTCGGACTTGTTGCCCAAGAAAGATAAGCAAGCAAGACTGCCTGAATAAATAATAATACCGCAACATAAAAATTACGGGTTTTCAGTAATCGATACACAAATTCCATCGTTTATTACAATAATACAAGGTGTAATCACAAACCATTCGTTGTTTTCGTCCAGTTTGAAAACAGGAAAAGATACTTTGGGCAAATCCTCTGTTGTTGGCGATGGAATTTCGATCAGTGCAATATTGGTACGGTTTTGATTTTCCATATCGGAAATGAGTTTACGGCATTTCGGACAATCGGAATGAATGAGAATCATTGTCCATGTTCCTTGTTTCAATAGTTCACCTTCGGCAGGTTGTGTAAAACGTGCAATAAGCGGCAATTCCTTATTTTTCCATGTTTCCGGTTCAAGAACAATTTTTTTCCTACCGGCAGATGTCGTCATTTCCGTCCCAAGTATTGCGTGAACCTGTTTTAAGGACAACATGGCAAACAAAACAGGAACCGCCAAAATAATCCAAATGATAAAAAGAACAAGTAATTTTTGTACTTCCTGTTTTGAAAAATTGATGTTGAAAGTATTGATTTTGATAGTGAAACGTTCACGGAAAATTACAAGAAGGATCACAATTATTACATCGAATGTTGTTGTGATCCAAGGGTTAATTGTAACGACACCGAAACAACCGCAGGAAATTTCCCCGCTTAAACCTTTCATTGCCGAGACAATAAAAAAGAGCAGAAAACAAAATAGAGAAGCAAGCCACATCCATTGCCGCCGGATACCTGAAAACAATAATAAGGCAAATAATATTTCACCTTCAACAACAAACATTAACAAATAACGATTATTCAGAAATTCCAGAAGCGGCGTAAAAACACTATCCTTTACCGGCGGCGGTAAAGGAACCGTTGATAATTGATACGCTTTAAGACTTGCCGCAATAATAAAGATTGCACCAATAATGAAACGTAATTGCTTGAATCCGAACGGATTTGCCTGTTCTTTTTCGTTACTCATGTTCGTCAAGAGAGCGGACTTCACTTCCAGCCCGTAGTCAATACTA
>JAIROD010000549.1 GCA_031257725.1 Planctomycetaceae bacterium
TTTCCCAATTGATTGAGATAGCCCGGCAATCCGTTATTGTTTGTGGCGTAACTGCTCAAACCAATGCCGAGATTTTTTTGGTTGTTGATACATTGGGTACGTCGTGCGGCTTCGCGGGCGTAGTTGACCGCCGGAATGAGCAGACCCGCTAACATGCTGATAATCACCACAACAATCAGAAGTTCCACTAAGGTGAACGCACCTCTTTTACCGAAATAACGATTGAAATAATTTGAAGTCATTATTGAAATCCAATGGTTGAAGAATTAAAGGAACGGGGAAAAACTTGTACTATTTTCGCATGTTATGAAAAAATTTCCACAAAAATCTTGCTTTTTAGGAAATTTTTTAGAAAAAAATTCCCGCCGCTCAGATGTTGGTTGTTAAAATGGGTAAAAATTGGCGGCTGTTCAGTTTGCCGCCAATATGTTGTCTTGGTTGGGACGGAAAAATAAACAATGACCTCCCTTACCTCCCTAACTCCTATTTTTCTTGTAAAAGGCGATTAAACCGTTTGTCGAAGAATCATGCGATGTAATGGTTTGATTGTTCAGTAATTCCGGTAACACAACTCCGGCAAGTTGTTTGCCGAGTTCGACTCCCATTTGGTCAAACGAGTTAATGTTCCAGATAATTCCTTGCACGAAAATTTTATGTTCGTAAAACGCAATTAGTGAACCGAGTGTTTTCGGCGTTAGTTTTTTGAAGAAGAACGAGTTGGTCGGACGATTACCCGAAAAAACTTTCGACGGAGCAAGACGTAACACCTCCTCTTCCGGTAATCCCGATTTTCGCAACTCATCAGCCGCTTCCTCAAATGTCCGTCCTTTCATTAACGCTTCCGTTTGTGCCAGAAAATTTGCCAGAAGTTTGGGGTGATGATCGCCGATAGGATTGTGTGATTGAACCGGCGCCAGAAAATCACAAGGAATTAATTTTGTTCCCTGATGAATCAGTTGATAAAAAGCATGCTGACCATTCGTTCCCGGTTCTCCCCAAATCACCGGTCCCGTTGAATAATCAACCGTATTGTTGTTGCGGTCAATACTTTTACCGTTACTTTCCATATCACCCTGTTGGAAATAAGCGGCAAACCGATGCATGTACTGATCATACGGCAAAATCGCATGACTGTCCGCATCCCAAAAATTATTGTACCAAATTCCAAGCAACGCCATAAGAACAGGAATATTTTGTTCCAACGGCGTATTGAGAAAATGTTCATCGGCTTCAAAAGCTCCGGTCAGGAGTTTTTCAAAATTTTCATAACCAATTGCCGACACAATGGATAATCCGATTGCCGACCAAAGCGAATAACGTCCGCCAACCCAATCCCAAAACTCAAACATATTCGCAGGATCAATCCCAAACGCTTCCACTTTGGAACGGTTTGTTGAAAGCGCAACAAAATGTTTTGCCACATCGGAAGATTGACAACCATGACCGGCAAGCAACCATTTTCGTGCCGATTCGGCGTTGGTCATTGTTTCTTGCGTTGTGAATGTTTTTGACGCAACAATAAACAATGTTGTTTCCTGATTAAGTTCTTTAAGCGTTTCGGCAACATGCGTTCCGTCAACATTGGAAACAAAATGAATGTTAAGCCGTGTTCGGTAAGGTTTCAATGATTCCGTAACCATAACAGGACCAAGATCGGAACCGCCGATACCGATATTGACCACATCCGTTATTGGTTTACCGCTGTAACCTTTCCAACCGTTTAAGAGAATTTGTTCCGAAAAACGTTTCATCTTTTCCAATACCGCACGAATATCCGGCATCACATCATGACCGTCTGTGAAAACCGGTTGCTCGGAACGGTTACGCAATGCGGTGTGCAACACGGCGCGCTTTTCGGTAAGATTGATTTTTTCACCGGAAAACATCTTTTGACGGAACCCGGCAACATCTGTTTCTTTTGCCAGATTGATTAAAAGTTTGAGCGTTTCTTCGGTGATCCGGTTTTTCGAATAATCGAATAAAATATCGTTGCCGAATAAAATGGAAAATTGATCAAACCGTTTCGGGTCTTTGGCGAAAAGTTCCCGCATTGTAACGGTTTCAAAAAATTGCCGGTGTTTTTGCAACGCCGTCCATGCGGCAGATTTTATTAAATCAGACATTTTTTATAGTTAATAGGTTAATAGTTAACGACGGAGTTTACTCCGTGTGTTTCGTTAACGATGGAGTTTACCCCGTGTGTTTCGTTAACGACGGAGTTTACTCCGTGTGTTTCGTTAACGACGGAGTTTACTCCGTGTGTTTCGTTAACGACGGGGTTTACCCCGTGTGTTTCGTTAACGACGGAGTTTACTCCGTGTGTTTCGTTATCGACGGGGTTTACCCCGTGTGTTTAGTTAACGACGGGGTTTACCCCGTGTTTTGGTATTAAGTCTAACAACGCGGGGCAAGCCCACGCCGTTAACGTACGGTAAATTCTGAATGAGGAGAGATTCCCTGCCGTCCCATGCGTGACTGAATAGTTACTGTTTGCGGTGAAAATTCCGTTTGCGCCCCAAACCGCCAATCACAAACCTACACCTTCCAATTCTATTTTTTGTGGTTATCCAGCAGGATTGCCAGCCATACAGTTTCTCTGAACGCTTGAAAAATGATTTTGACCACAATGGTTAAGGGAGCCGCAAGAAATAATCCGACCGGACCCAAAAGCCAACCCCACGAAAATAACGAAAGAATAATCACCACAGTGGAAATTCCCAAACCGTGTCCCAGCATTTTCGGTTCAATTCCGTACGCAATGGCACATTCAATCAACACCAGACAAATCGCATACAAGAAAACTCCCTGCAAATCATAAGTCATAAAAATCAACATTCCCGGAATAATTGCTGCAAGTGTTCCGCCGATATTCGGAATGAAATACAGGAAAAACGCAATCACCCCCCAAAAAAGAGTTGCGGGAACTCCGAAAATCCAGTACACAAATGTTGCCGCCACCGCAGACATCAAACTCGAAATTGCCTTGAGAAAAAGATAACGCCGTATATCATTGGCAATCCGGTGAAAATGTTCATTGTTGATGGGACCTTCTTTGCCGAAAGCACGATCAATCTTTTCAGGAAATCGTGCCGCCTCAAACACCATAAAAACAGTAAAAATTAAAACAAGAAAACCTCCCTCCGCAACATGACGCAATTCCACCAATGATTTCGTAACCCAATACATCACACTTTCCGGATTAAGTGCAATCAAGGACGGTTGCTCTTTAATCGGCTTGTTGACAAGCTCCTCAATTTCCTCAAGGGAAACGGGAACAATCTCATCAACAACAAACTCAACCGCTTCATCCATGTGTTCTTGCTCTGTATTTTTTTCCAACGGAGAATCGTTTGAATCCTCATTTTCGTTATTCCTATTAACATCGATGTTGGCGATGGTGTTGACACTTTCATCTGTATTTTCACGAACATCTTCATTACTATTTTTATTAACCGGAATTGTTGATTTGGGAATAGGTTGCGGGGCTTTCTTGACCGGTTGGAGATTTTCGGGTTCTTGGGGAGGATTTTTGAGAATCGGCAAACTATTGTTCGGATTGGGATTCGGTAAAACTTCTGTATTCGGTGGAACTTCCGTTTGGGAATATTCTTTTCCCTTGCCTTTCCCTAATTCACCAAGAACAAAACCATATTGTTCCAATTGTTTATCGATTTGATCGAGTTTTTGAACAATTCTATTTTTGTAAGCGGGCAGGCGGAGTATAAAATCGTTGAGTGAGCGGCCGACAAAATAACTGATTCCGGAGAAGACAAACACCGTTCCGCCTAGTACGATAATGAGTGCGATAGAGTTGGGGCAACCGTGATTTCGCAACCAACGCAACGGAACCACCAGAATAATTGTCATAAACAACGCCAACAACATCGGCGACACAATTCCGCTGGCGGCTTTGATACCCGCCAAAATAACAATCGTTGCCGCACCCATTACCAAAAAATGATAAACTTTTTCCGGTTTAGTTTTGGGAACTGCGGAAGGTTGAGAGGAGTCACCGAATTGGACAGCGGACGATTCTGCGTTAAACATGCCGAAAAAGTTTGAATAAATTAAAGGACAAATTTGATTCCGGTCGGTTTATTATATCGCAGTATTCTATGATAGGCAACGGATGAAAACAACAAAAAAAACAAGCCAAAACAACAACCTAAAACAACAAGCCGAAGCGATAGCGACGGAAACAACAGGTTGGGAGTGTTTTGTTTGTTGTTTGGGGGGACGATTAGGTTATCCGCGTATTCCGTAGCAGCCGTTTTCGGTGCCGTCTTCAGGTATGTTTTTATATCTGTTTTCAGAGCCGCAACCGAAAAGTTGCGAAAAAACAAATTCGCTTGGAACGATAAGTATAAATTTTCCGTTCCGGCGGCGGCTTGAACCAACCGCTTTGATTGTTCGACTGATTGGGTGGTTCATTCATTGTGTTTCTCCCATCTCAAGATTGATAGAATAAGACCTTGTTTTGAAAAAACAAAACAAGTTTCGCGTAATAGATAAAAACAATAGAGTATAAACTAGAAAGAGAGTTTGAAAACCTATTGTTGTTTCGTAACCTGGTCCGAAACAGCCGCAGGAAATATCAAGACCTCGTAAAAATGCAATCGATTGTACAACAGCAAAACATGAAAATAAAAACATACTTACCAGATGAGCAACATTTGTTAAAATCCGTGCCAATAAAAGAATTGCCAGCACCATCTGAACAGGAGGTAATGTAATAGCAACCATCTGTCCAACTCCCGAATCGACAAGTTTATAAGCATAAACCGAACCAAGAAAATAGTACGGATTTTCCCAATGAGGAATCGCCGCAACTAACATCATAATACCGAAACACCAAGTCAACAGGGAATCGAAAGACCCTATTGAATATTGACAATTCAATGTTGTTTCTGATAATTTGACCATTCTCGATAACCTCCGCGAAAAATTGAAACATTACGATAACCATTGAATTTTAAAAACGCCGCTACTTCATCAGAAAAACCGCAACCGGAACTTTGACAATAAAGGACAATTTTCTGTGTTTTATCAATTCCATGCAAAATCTGTT